>NZ_KB290550.1:24327-44296 GCF_000282835.1 Pandoraea sp. B-6
GATCGACGCGCCGTCGCTCGACAAGCTGGGCTTCGGCCTTGCCGGTCGCCTGCAAGTGGACGGGCAGGTGTCGGGCACGATCGAGCGTCCGGTCGTGGTCGCGACGCTCGCGGCCGACAAGCTTGTCTTCGGGGCGCAAAAGCTCCAGCATCTGAGCGGGAAGGTGGACGTCAGCGGCGGCCTGCCGGGCGCGGCGGGCGACCGGCTGAACGTGACGCTCGAGGGCCAGGGCCTGACCAGCGACATCGCGCGGCTCGACCGGCTCTCGCTCGCGCTGGCGGGCACGCGCGGCGCACACACATTGCATCTGAAGGCGGCCGGCAAGCTTCGCGAAGCGCCGCTCGACATGAATCTCGATGCCGCCGGCGCTGTGACCGATACGCGCGGCAAGCCAGGCTGGCGCGGCACGATCCAGACGCTCGAGAACCGGGGCGTGCCGAAGCTCACCCTTGCGTCCCCGTGGCAGGTCCAGGTGAGTGCCGATCGCGTACATCTTGGCGCGGCCAAACTCGTGACGGATGCAGGGACGGCGTTGCTGGCAAACCTCGACTACGGCGATGGGCAACTGAAGACGGCGGGCACCCTCGACACGCTCGACGTCGCGCAGGTGCTGCGCGTCATGCACGCGTTCACGGGCGAGTCGCCGTCGGTCGCCAGCGACCTCGTGCTCGACGGCAAATGGGACGTGCACACCGGTCAGCGTGCCGACGGCTTTGTCGAAGTCGTGCGGCGCAGTGGTGACGTCACGTTGCGCCGCGGCGGGTTGAACGAGAGCGTGAACGTGACGGTGACAGGCGTTCCCGGCCTGACGGCGGAGAAGGGCGGCGTGGGGGCGCGCGTGCCGCTCGGGATCTCGGCGCTGCGCGCGCGCGTCGACCTGGCGGGGCAGACAGCGCACGTCACGCTAAAGGCCGTCTCGTCGCTGGTCGGCACGTTGGACGCCGACATACAGGCGGGCCTGCATGTGCAGGGCGGCATTCCCGAGGTGCAGGACACCGCGCCGCTCGCCGGACGCCTCGCCATTGCCATTCCCGATCTCTCGAATTTCGAGCGTCTGGCCGGGGCGCAATTTGCCTTCAAGGGGCGTGCGAACCTGCAAGTGACGCTCGCGGGCACGGTAGGCAAGCCACGTCCCACCGGCGAGCTGACCGCCGACGATCTGTCGATGCAGATGTTCGACACGGGCGTGCGCGTCAAGAACGGGCGGGTGCGCATTGCGCTCACCCCGACCGAGATCGTGCTGCGCGACGTGGTCGTTACGGGCGGTGGCGGGGGCACGGCGCGGGCGACGGGCAACATCCGGCTCGACACGCCCGAGCCGACGCTTGGCGTTACGCTCACGGCCGACAAGCTGCAATTGTTCGCCGCGCCGGACCGGCAGTTATCCCTTACCGGCGAGGCGAAGGCGATGGGCAGTGGCGACGCGACGGCCGTGACTGGCAAGTTCACCATCGACCGGGCCCGTTTTGCGCTGCCGCCGACCAGCGCGCCGAAGCTTGGCGACGATGTCGTGGTGGTGCGCGGCGGCGCGCAGGCCCGCACCCGGCCGCTCGATGCGAAGGAAGAGGCTGCCCGCATCAGCGCGAAGCCGGCCAGCCGCTTCTCGCCGCACATCAACGTGGACGTGGATCTGGGGCGGGACTTCCGTTTCGTCGGTGCCGGGGCCGACCTGCTGTTGCGCGGCAGCGTGCGCTTGCAGAGTGACCCGCTCACGACGATGCGCGCAACCGGCACCATCACGGTGGCGGAGGGCACGTACGAGGCGTTCGACCGGAAGCTCGCGATCGAGCGCGGTCAGATCAACTTCGTCGGCCCGCTCGACAATCCGGACATCTACATTCAGGCGATGCGCCGCAATCAGGAAGTCGCCGCCGGGGTGCTGGTGACGGGCACGGTGCGCCAGCCGCGTGTGTCGCTCGTCTCCGAGCCGAACGTGTCGGACGAGGAGAAGCTCTCATGGCTGATGTTCGGCCACGGCCCCGATGGCGCGGGGCTCGGCCAGCGTCAGGCGATGGCGGGGGCGGCTACGGCGCTGCTCGGGGCCACGGGCGGCAGACGCATCATCAAGGATCTCGGGATCGACGAGTTCAGCATCGGCACCAGCGATTCGGGCCTGTCGGACGACGAGCAGGTGGTGAAGGTGGGCAAGGCAATCTCGGACAACTTCGCCTTGGGATACGAGCAAAGTCTGACCAGCGCCGCGAGTATCGTGAAGATTACCTGGCAGGTGTCGCGTCGCTGGCAATTGGTGCTGCGCACCGGTTCGCTGTCCGGCTTCGACGTGCTGTTCAACCGTCGCTTCGACTGATCGATGCGGGGACGCCACGGCGCGCCAAATGCGTGGAAAAAATACGGGAAAAGGAGGTGTTGTCGATGACAACGTTGCGCAGTTTCGTTCACCCGGCGCAGGGGCTGCGCCGGGGTCTTCGCTGGGGAGTCGCCATGGGATTGTTCGCGAGTCTGTTGGGCTTGTTCGGCTGCGATCAGCAGCAGATCGACAAGGTGCGTCAAAAAGCGCGCGATACGGTCAATGCGATCAAGCCGGATGACATGCTGTTGCGCAACCTCACCCCGGGCGTCACGACCGAGGCCCAGGTGCGCGAGCAGATGGGCAAGCCGGAAATCGTCTGGGAGAACGACGACGGCTCGCGGCGGCTGGAGTATCCGCGTGCGCCGGGCGGCTTGCGGACCTACATGGTTGACATCGCGCCCGACGGGAAGCTGCGTGGCGTCAGCCAGGCGCTCTCGCCGGAGAACTTCGAACAGGTACGCCCGGGCATGTCACAGGACGACGTGCGGCGTCTGCTCGGCAAGCCGACGAGCGTGGCGGAGTACCGACTGAAGAAGGAAACGGTGTGGAGCTGGCGCTGGCTTGAGGACGGCGTCAACACGGCGGGCATGTTCAACGCGCACTTCGGCCCCGACGGCCGGGTAACGGTCACGTCGCGCTCGGCGGATCCGGCGTCGGAGCGTCCCTGACCCGGGGGCGAGGCGACGGCCGGTCGCTCGGCCGCGGCGACTCGGCTTTATGGCATCGCCCGCGATGGTTGGCCCTCGGCCTGCTCGGACGGCGTCGCGGGCGCGGCGTGGCGGTTGCGATGCGTCACCATGCGGTCGTGCAGGCGAACGATGATTCGGCTGCCCGTCTTCTCGAACAGAAATGGCAGCAGTGCGTGCACGAGACACGCCAGACATGCTCCCAGCAAGGGCAGCGCGAAGGACAGTGCCGATCCCATGTGTTGGAGGTAATTTTCACCGACAGAGGCCGGATGCTGAGTGAAGATTTTCATGATGCCGCCTGTTTTCGGAATGTTTCTGAAGTTTACGTGCCAATGAGAGGTAAAGGGTTTCAAATTTTCTGCCGAATGGCGTAGGATTTGGAAGAATTTTCCTCTCAGGTGGCTGTCGTGGACAAAACCGATCTCGCAATTCTCGAAAATCTGCAAGCCGATGCCTCGCGCTCGCTGGGCGAACTGGCCGAAGCCGTGCATCTGTCGCCGACGCCCTGCTGGCGGCGCGTGCAGCGCCTGCGCGAAAACGGCGTCATCACGGGGCAGGTCACGCTGTGCGATCCTCAGCAGCTCGATCTGCGCGTCACCGCGTTCGTGTTCATCAAGGCGGCAGCGCACAGCGAGGACTGGATGGTCCGCTTCGTGGCGGGGGCACGGGAATTGCCTGAAATTGTGGAGATGCACCGGATGGCGGGCGAGATCGACTATCTGCTCAAGGTGTATCTGCCGGACATCGCTGCCTACGACCGTTTCTATAAGAAGCTCATTCGCGTGGCCGATCTGCAAGACATCAGCGCGAGTTTCTCGATGGAAACGGTGAAATTCACCACCGCGTTGCCGGTGGATCATTTGCGTTAGCCTGTCGGCGTTTCATCGCTACCCTCGGCCGCCGGGTTGCGGGACGCCAGCATAAAAAAACACCCCGAGTGCCGGACGAGATGTCTGGCATTCGGGGTGTTTTTCGTGGGAAGCGCAGGCGTTGTCGCGAGATGCGGCCGGTGTTCCCGATGGGGGACGTCGGCGCCTTACTTCACCCGCATGCCCGGCTTCGCGCCGTCGTGCGGCTCGAGGATGTAGAGGCCCGGTTCAGCTTTCTCGTCGGCGGCCGAGGCGGCGAGCACCATGCCTTCGGACAGACCAAACTTCATCTTGCGCGGCGCGAGGTTGGCGACCATCACTGTGAGCTTGCCCACCAGCGCTTCGGGCTGCGGATAGGCGGACTTGATCCCGGAGAAGACGTTACGCGTTTGCGCTTCGCCCACGTCGAGCGTGAGTTGCAGCAGCTTGTCCGACCCGTCGACTGCCTTGCAATCGACGATGCGCGCGATGCGCAGATCGATCTTGGCGAAGTCGTCGATGTTGATGATGCCGTCTTCCGCGCCGTTCTCGGCCTTCTCCGACGCCCCGGCGGCTTTGTGCTTGCCCTTCGCCGCTGCCGCCTCGGCCACCGGTGCGGCCGCTTGCAGCGAGTCGCGGTTGGCCGCGAGCAACGCTTCAACCTGCTTGCCTTCGACGCGCGTCATCAAATGCTTGTAGGCGGAGATCGCCGTGTCGGCGGTGAGCGGGCGGCTCACGTCCTGCCACGCTTGCGGCGCGATGTTCAGGAAGCGCTCCACGGCCTCGGCCGTCACGGGCAGCACGGGCTTGAGGTACAGCGTGAGCAAACGGAACGCCTCGAGGCAGACCGAGCAGGCCTCGTGCAGGGCGCCGGCCTGCGCCGGATCCTTCGCCAGATCCCACGGCTTGACCGTGTCGACGTAACCGTTCACGGCGTCGGCCTGTTCCATCACCAGACGCAGCGCCTTGCCGAACTCGCGCGCTTCGTAGTGTGCAGCGATTTGCGGGGCAACGGCGCGCAGTTGCCCCAGCAGTGGCGCCTGCATGGCGTCCGGCGACACGCGACCTTCAAAGCGCTTGAGAAGGAAGCCCGCCGCGCGGCTGGCGATATTCACGTACTTGCCCACCAGGTCGCTGTTCACGCGAGCGATGAAATCGTCGAGGTTCAGGTCGAGGTCTTCCATCGTGTTGCCCAGCTTGGCGCCGATGTAGTAACGCAGCCATTCCGGATTGAGCCCGGTGTCGATGAAGCTTTGCGCCGTGATGAACGTGCCGCGCGACTTCGACATCTTCTGGCCGTCCACCGTCAGGAAGCCGTGGGCGAACACGTTGGTCGGCGTGCGATGGCCCGAGAACTCGAGCATCGCCGGCCAGAACAACGTGTGGAAGTACAGGATGTCCTTGCCGATAAAGTGGTACTGCTCGGTTGTCGACCCCGGCTTGACCCATTCGTCGAAGTTCAGGCCGCGCTGCGCGCACAGGTTCTTGAAACTGGCGTAGTAGCCGACCGGCGCGTCGAGCCACACGTAGAAATACTTGCCCGGGGCGCCAGGGATCTCAAAGCCGAAGTAGGGTGCGTCGCGCGAGATGTCCCAATCGGCCAGCGTGGACTCGCCGTCTTCGCCGAGCCATTCCTTCATCTTGTTGGCGGCTTCGGGTTGCGCGAGTCCGGCCACCCATTTACGCAGGAATTGCTCGCAGCGCTTGTCCGAGAGCTTGAAGAAGTAATGCGTGGATGTCTTGCGCACCGGCGTGGCGCCCGAGACCACCGAGTACGGGTTGAGCAGATCGGTCGGCGCATAGGTCGAACCACAGACTTCGCACGAATCGCCGTACTGGTCCTTGGCGCCGCATTTCGGACACTCGCCCTTGATGAAGCGATCCGGCAGGAACATTTCCTTGACCGGGTCATACGCCTGTTCGATATCGCGGGCTTCGATCAGACCCTGTTCCTTGAGGGCGAGATAGACGCCTTCGGACAATTCGCGGTTTTCCTCGGAATCCGTCGAATAGTAGTTATCGAACGAGACGCCGAAGCTGTCGAAGTCGCGCTTGTGTTCCTTCCAGACGCGCTCGATCAATTGCTTGGGGGTGAGGCCTTCCTTCTCGGCGCGCAGCATGACGGGCGTGCCGTGCGTGTCGTCCGCGCCGACGTAGTAGACCTCATGGCCCTGCATCCGCATGAACCGTACCCAGATGTCGGTCTGGATGTATTCGACCAAATGGCCGATGTGAATCTGGCCATTGGCGTACGGCAGGGCGGAGGTGACAAGAATGCGGCGGGACATGAGGATCGACTGTGCGTTGAGGGAACCGGGAAAGGTCGATTCTAGCAGGCGAGGCCAGTTGACGCCCAACCGCCCGACTCGGTCAATGAATCCGGCACGGCGAGGGAGGAGCGAGAGCGGGGCAATGGCAGGCCGTTGCCGATGGCGCCGGCGACGTCTGTGGGCGGCAATCCACGATGAACCAAAAAAAAGCCGGAACCAGGTTCCGGCTTAACTAGGCACACGTAACGTCAATAACAAAGAGGAGATGGAAGCGCCCACAGTAAGCACTTCCGAAGGGTCTGAGCGATGTGACGCGGGTTTAGTTCAACGGAGGTGCCGACTTTCGATGGTGCATCGCAGCATGTTGCTCGGGCGCGTCGGCAGAACGCAGGTCCGGCGGACCGGACCCGCGATTGTGCGACGAAATCCCAATGCCCCGTCAGGCAGAAAGCGGGGGCAGAAAGCGAAGCGCGAGGCGATCAGCCGCGCGGTGCGTGCAGCAGGATTTCGACGCGACGGTTCTGCGCACGGCCGGCGGCGGTGGCATCCGAGGCGACCGGCTGGCTCGACCCGACGCCCGTGCCGCTCATGCGGTTCATCGCGATACCGCGGCTGTTCAGATACTGGATCACGTTGGACGCGCGGTTTTGCGACAGCGGGATGTTGATGCGATCGCCGCCCGTGCTGTCGGTATGGCCCACGATGTTGGCGGTAATCCCCGGATTCTGGTTGAGCGACGCGGCGACGTCGTCGAGCACGGCGCGGAAGTTCGGTTTGATATCGGCGCGGCCGGTGTCGAACGTCACGTCGCTCGGGACGGCGACCTTGAGCGAGCCGTCCGGCTGCTCGGAGATGGTGGTGCCCGTGCCGGCCGTGTGACCGCCCAAGGTGTTCTTGATCGCGCTCCAGTTATACCCCGTCGCGCCGCCAGCGGCGGCACCCACGGCGGCGCCGATCAGCGTGCCTGTCGTGTTGCCCCCGATGAGGTTGCCCAGTCCTGCGCCCACTGCCGCACCCACACCGGTACCGACCGCCGTGTTCGTGCCCTGCGGCGTCTGGCAACCGGCCAGCATGGCGGCGGCGGTCAGGACGAGCGCGCAAGCGCGCAGAGAGTTCTTATTCATGTGAGGCTCCTTATCGATTAGCTAGCAGTCGTGAAACAACGCGTGAGCACTTCGCCGAAGCACGCGTGCGTCGCAGGGGTTTTGAACCTGCCGGCGCGCGGTCTTTTACAATAGCGCTGAGTGTCAACCGCAGGCAAGGACAGATTGCCATGCCGGCGGGTTCCCCATAACACGCGCGCCTCGCATGCTAATCGAGAGCGTGCGCCACGGATGTTACAAGTTGTTAGCGCTTGCCGGGGCTTTCCCGGCGCGCCTCGACAGAGCGAGAGACCCACATGGAAGTCGCCCAAATCAATGAAGTGCTGCGTGGCATCGTCGATCCCGACACGGGGCTCGACCTGATTGCCGGAAAGTATGTGAAGCAGGTCGTGGCCGAGCATGGTCACGTCGGTATCCAGATCGAATTCGGCTATCCGGCGAAGAGCCAGTTCGAGGCGATGCGCACGCGCATCACCGATGCCGTGGGCAAGCTGCCCGGTGTCGAACGCGTGGCGGTCGACATCAGTCAGAAAATCGTGGCGCATGCGGTGCAGCGCGGGGTGAAGCTCCTGCCGAACGTGAAGAACATCGTGGCGGTGGCGTCGGGCAAGGGCGGCGTGGGCAAGAGCACCACGGCCGTGAACCTGGCGCTGGCGCTGGTGGCCGAGGGAGCCACCGTCGGCATTCTCGACGCCGACATCTACGGCCCGTCCCTACCCACGCTGCTGGGCATTCACGGCAAACCCGAGTCGAAAGACGGCAAGACGCTCGAACCGATGACGGCGCACGGCCTGCAAGCCAGCTCGATCGGCTTCCTGATCGAGCCGGACAATCCGATGGTCTGGCGCGGCCCGATGGTCACGCAGGCGCTCGAACAGCTGCTCAACCAGACGAATTGGCACGACCTTGACTACCTGATCGTCGACATGCCGCCGGGCACGGGCGACATCCAGCTCACGCTCGCGCAGAAGGTGCCCGTCACGGGCGCGGTCATCGTCACCACGCCGCAGGACCTGGCGCTGCTCGACGCCCGCAAGGGTCTCAAGATGTTCGAGAAGGTCGGCGTGCCGATCCTCGGTCTCATCGAGAACATGAGTCTGCACATCTGCTCGAACTGTGGACACGAGGAGCCGATTTTCGGCGTGGGCGGTGGCGAACGCATGAGCCACGATTTCGACGTCGATCTGCTGGGCAAGCTGCCGTTGGAGATGAGTATCCGCGTGCACGCCGACGCCGGCATGCCGAGCGTGGTGGGCGACCCGGACGGCCGGGTCGCGGCGCTCTACAAGGCCATTGCCCGCAAGATGGCGGTGAAGATCGCGGCGCGTCAGAAGGACATGACGAGCAAGTTCCCGTCGATCGTCGTTCAGAACACGTAAGGACGGCGCACAGGGGCCCGGGGAGCCCCGTGCAGCGCGGTGCGCGCGAAAACCTCACCGCACCGCAACAATCGCGTAAAATACGCCCAATTTTTCACGTACCACGCCCATTCAGGTCCACACATGAGCATCAAGTCCGACAAATGGATCCGGCGTATGGCCGAGGCGCACGGCATGATCGAGCCCTTCGAGCCGTCGCAGGTCCGGCAATCCCAGGACGGGCAGAAGATCGTCAGCTATGGCACGTCGAGTTACGGCTACGATATTCGCTGTGCGGCTGAATTCAAGATCTTCACGAACATCAACTCGACGATTGTCGACCCGAAGAACTTCGACGAAAAGTCGTTCGTCGACTTCTCCGGCGATGTCTGCATCATTCCGCCGAACTCGTTCGCGCTCGCGCGCACCGTCGAGTACTTCCGTATTCCGCGCAACGTGCTCACCGTATGTCTCGGCAAATCGACGTATGCCCGTTGCGGCATCATCGTGAACGTGACGCCGTTCGAGCCCGAGTGGGAGGGCTATGTGACGCTGGAATTCTCGAACACCACGCCGCTGCCGGCCAAGATCTACGCCAATGAGGGCGTGGCTCAGGTGCTGTTCTTCGAATCCGACGAAGTCTGCGAGACGTCGTACAAGGATCGCGGCGGGAAGTACCAGGGACAGCGTGGCGTCACGCTGCCGAAAACCTAGCCTGCGCAGGCTTGACTCGCCACCGGTGAGCACCCGCAACGTCGCACTGCCCAAGAGCCACGGCCATGTCGGACCGTGGCTCGTTCTTTTGTCGAAGGAACGCCAATGAAATTCCGTTTTCCGATCGTCATCATCGACGAAGACTTCCGCTCCGAAAACATCTCCGGATCCGGGATTCGCTCCTTGGCGGAGGCCATCGAAGCCGAGGGCATGGAGGTCAACGGTCTCACGAGCTACGGTGACCTGACTTCGTTTGCGCAACAGGCGAGCCGCGCATCGAGTTTCATCCTGTCCATCGACGACGACGAGTTCGGCACGTTTTCGAGCGAAGCGGGCGGTGAAGGCGAGGGCGAGCTGGCGCTGGCCATCATCAACCTGCGCGCGTTCGTGCAGGAAGTGCGCCGTCGCAACCCGGACATTCCGATTTTCCTGTATGGCGAGACGCGCACGTCGCGCCACATCCCGAACGACATCCTGCGCGAGCTGCACGGCTTCATTCACATGTTCGAAGACACGCCGGAGTTCGTGGCGCGTCACATCATCCGTGAAGCCAGGTCGTACCTCGACTCGCTGCCGCCGCCGTTCTTCCGCTCGCTCACGCACTATGCGGCCGACGGTTCATATTCGTGGCACTGCCCGGGCCACTCGGGCGGCGTGGCGTTCCTCAAGAGCCCGGTGGGCCAGATGTTCCACCAGTTCTTCGGTGAGAACATGCTGCGCGCGGACGTGTGCAACGCCGTGGAAGAATTGGGTCAGTTGCTTGACCACAACGGCCCGGTGGGTGCGTCGGAGCGCAATGCGGCGCGCATTTTCAACGCGGATCATCTGTTCTTCGTGACGAACGGCACGTCGACCTCGAACAAGATCGTGTGGCATGCCACCGTGGCGCCGGGCGACATCGTCGTAGTCGACCGCAACTGCCACAAGTCGATCCTGCACGCGATCACGATGACGGGCGCCGTGCCGGTGTTTCTTACGCCGACGCGCAACCACCTCGGCATCATCGGCCCGATTCCGAAGTCGGAGTTCGAGCCGGAAGTCATTCGCGCCAAGATCGAAGCGAACCCGTTCGCGCGCGAAGTGCTGGAACGCGATCCGAACGCCAAGCCGCGTATTCTCACGATTACGCAGAGCACCTATGACGGCGTCATCTACAACGTCGAGATGATCAAGGAATTGCTGGGCAACAACATCGACACGTTGCACTTCGATGAAGCCTGGCTGCCGCACGCGGCGTTCCACGAGTTCTATCGCGACATGCACGCGATCGGCGAAGGGCGCCCGCGCTCGGCGGAGGCCACGGTCTACGCCACGCACTCGACACACAAGTTGCTCGCCGGTATTTCGCAAGCGTCGCAGATCGTGGTTCAGGAATCGGAAGCGCGAACCTTCGACACGTATCGCTTCAACGAGGCGTACCTGATGCACACGTCGACCTCGCCGCAGTACGCGATCATCGCGTCGTGCGACGTGGCGGCCGCGATGATGGAGCCGCCGGGCGGCACGGCGCTGGTGGAAGAGTCGATCGTCGAGGCGCTCGACTTCCGCCGCGCCATGCGCAAGGTGGCGGCCGAGTATGGCGATTCGTGGTGGTTCTCGGTCTGGGGCCCGGAGCATCTGGGCGACGAGGGCACGATTCAGCGCGACGACTGGGTGCTGCGTGCCAACGAGCGTTGGCACGGCTTCGGCGATCTGGCCGACGGCTTCAACATGCTCGATCCGATCAAGGCGACGATCATCACGCCGGGGTTGGACGTGGACGGCGAGTTTGGCGAGAGCGGCATTCCCGCGGCCATCGTCACCAAGTACCTTGCCGAACACGGCATCATCGTCGAGAAGACCGGGCTTTATTCGTTCTTCATCATGTTTACCATCGGCATCACCAAGGGCCGTTGGAATTCGATGGTGACCGAGCTGCAGCAGTTCAAGGACGATTACGATCACAACCGCCCGCTCTGGCGCGTGCTGCCGGAGTTCGTGGCGCAGTTCCCGCGCTACGAGCGCATCGGGCTGCGCGATCTGTGCGATCAGATCCACAGCGTGTACAAGGCGAACGACGTGGCGCGCGTGACCACCGAGATGTACCTCTCGGACATGCAGCCCGCGATGAAGCCGACCGACGCGTTCTCGAAGCTGGCGCACCGCCAGATCGACCGGGTGCCCATCGACGAACTCGAAGGGCGTGTGACGAGCGTGTTGCTCACGCCGTATCCGCCGGGTATTCCGTTGTTGATTCCCGGCGAACGCTTCAACGCCGCGATCATCGAGTATTTGCGTTTCGCGCGCGACTTCAACGAACGCTTCCCCGGGTTCCACACCGATATCCACGGTCTGGTCGTCGAGGAAGTGGACGGACGCCCCGAGTATTTTGTGGATTGCGTGCGCCAGTAAGCGACGCGAGCGCGCCTGAGGCGACATCCGGCCCCGTGTGAAAGCACGGGGCTTTTTTTGTTTCAGCGCAGTGGGCATGCGGATGCCCAGCGCGTGGCGTCGCGCCTTATACGCCCGTTTTTGCCGGGCGCATTTCGCGTAGTTGGCATTGCTGGGCGTCGCCTGACGCAAGATGCGTAGATTAATCTGTGAAGTTGGCCGTGAAATGGCGGAAGATGTCCGGCAATCGTTGAAATGTGGCGCGGCATACCCGATTTGTGGTTTGGCTCGAACTGCGCCAATTTGGGTGATTTCCCGTTAATTTGGACCGAATCGGTTGCTACACTCGACGCACTTTTTTCGAGCGGGAGGATTCATGGAAGCCGGACAACTGGAGTTCAGCACCTACGGCACACTTGTCTGTGCCACGTTGGTGTTGTTGCTTGGGCGCAAGTTGGTCGAATGGATCGGGCCGCTGCGCACGTACAGCATTCCCGAACCCGTGGCGGCTGGTCTGCTGGTGGCGGTGGGCGCGTTGGCGCTGCGCCAGTTTGGGCAGGTTGAGCTGAAGTTCGACACGTCGTTGCAAACGCCGCTCATGCTCGCCTTTTTCGCGACCATCGGACTCTCGGCCAATCTGGCCAGCCTGAAGGCCGGCGGGCGTCGCCTGGTGTTGTTCCTTGGCGTGGTGGCGGGCATGCTGATCTTGCAGAACGCGATCGGCGTGGGGCTTGCGTCCATGATGGGGCTGGCGCCGGGCGTCGGCTTGTTGGGCGGGTCGATTACGCTGGCGGGCGGACACGGCACGGGCGCGGCATGGGGTGACACGCTGACCTCGCGCTACGGCGTGCAGTCGGCGCTGGAAATTGCGATGGCTTGCGCCACCTTCGGGCTGGTGTTTGGCGGATTGCTGGGCGGGCCGGTCGCCCGTTACCTAGTGGGGCGTCTGGGCGCCAACGTGCCGGGTGCGGCCGCGGCGCAACAGACCACGCCGGAGGGCTTCGAGCAGCCGCACACGGTGCGGTTGATCACCGCGCAGGCGCTGATCGAAACGGTGGCGATGATTGCCATCTGTTTGCTGGGCGGCGAGGTCATTGCACGCTGGCTGGCGGGCACGGCCTTCGAATTGCCGACGTTCGTGTGCGTGCTGTTTACCGGTGTCGTTGTGCGCAATTTGCTGTCGCTCGTGGGCTACGAGGTGTTTGAGCGCTCGCTGTCGGTGCTTGGCAATGTGAGTCTCTCGCTCTTTCTGGCGATGGCGCTCATGACCCTGCGTCTGTGGGATCTCTCGACGCTGGCGCTGCCGATGATCGTGATTCTCGTTGTGCAGGCGGTCGCGATGGCGGCTTATGCGATCTTCGTCACGTTCCGCGTCATGGGACGCAACTACGATGCGGCCGTGCTCGCGGCGGGCCACTGCGGATTCGGGCTGGGTGCGACGCCGACGGCCATCGCCAACATGCAGGCGGTGACCGAGCGCTTCGGCCCGTCGCACATCGCATTCCTGATCGTGCCGATGGTGGGGGCGTTCTTCATCGACATCCTCAACGCGATCATCATCAAGGGGTTCCTGTCGCTGCCGCTGTTCTGATGCGAGGGGCGTGATCCCGCGCGTACGTCCGTCTCGCGCGCATGAAAAATGCCACCCATCCGGGTGGCATTTTCGTTGGCGCCCGCCAGGTCGAACGACCTGGCCGGGCCGACTTACTTGGCGAGCTTCGCGCGTGCGGCGGCGATGGCGCGTTGCACTTGGGCGGGCGCGGTGCCGCCGATGTGGTTGCGGCTGGCGACCGAGCCTTCGAGCGTCAGGCAATCGAAGACATCCTCACCGACGAGCGGCGAGAACTTCTGCAACTCGGCGAGCGACAGGTCGGCCAGATCGATATCGCGATCCGAGCAGATCTTCACGGCATGCGCCACGATTTCGTGGGCGTCGCGGAACGGCAGACCCTTCTTGACGAGGTAGTCGGCCAGATCGGTGGCGGTCGAGAAGCCTTGCAGCGCGGCGTTGCGCATATTGGCTTCGCGTACCTTGATGCCCGGCACCATGTCCGCGAAGATGCGCAGCGTGTCGATCACGGTGTCGACCGTGTCGAACAGCGGTTCCTTGTCTTCCTGATTGTCCTTGTTGTACGCGAGCGGCTGGCCCTTCATCAGCGTGAGCAGCGCGATCAGGTGACCGTTGACGCGACCGGTCTTGCCGCGCGCGAGTTCGGGCACGTCCGGGTTCTTCTTCTGCGGCATGATCGAGCTGCCGGTACAGAAGCGGTCGGCCAGATCGATGAAGCCGACGCGCGGGCTCATCCACAGCACCAACTCCTCCGAGAAGCGCGAGATGTGCGTCATCACGAGCGCGGCGGCGGCCGTGAATTCGATCGCGAAGTCGCGATCCGATACGGCGTCGAGCGAGTTCGCGCAGACTTCTTCGAAGCCAAGCGTCGCCGCGACCCGTTCCCGATCGATCGGATAACTCGTGCCGGCGAGCGCCGCAGCGCCCAGCGGCAGCCGGTTCACGCGGCGGCGCACGTCGAGCATGCGTTCCGCGTCGCGGCTGAACATCTCGAAGTAAGCCAGCAGGTGATGACCGAACGTCACCGGTTGTGCGACTTGCAGGTGAGTGAAGCCCGGCAGAATCGTGGCGCTGTGCTGATCGGCCAGATCCAGCAATGCCCGGCGCAGGTCGCCGAGGTGATTGCCGATGCGATCGATTTCGCTGCGCAGCCACAGTCGGATGTCGGTCGCCACCTGATCGTTACGCGAGCGGCCGGTGTGCAGGCGCTTGCCGGCATCGCCAATGAGGGCGGTCAGGCGCGCTTCGATGTTCAGGTGAACGTCTTCGAGATCCAGTTGCCACTCGAGCTCGCCACGCTCGATCTCGCCGCGAATCTGCGTCATGCCGCGCTGGATGTCGGCCAGATCCTGGGCGCTGATGATGCCTTGCGCCGAAAGCATATCGGCATGGGCGAGCGACCCTTCGATGTCGAACAGCGCCAGGCGCTTGTCGAAAAAGACCGACGCCGTATAGCGCTTGACGAGTTCGGAAACGGGTTCGGAAAAGCGGGCCGACCAGGCTTCGCCTTTCTTGTGGAGTTGGGAGGTCATTGTCGTAGCTTGGCTAATCGAGGCCCATCGGGGGCAGATGGAAGCGGACCGTGGCGGAGCACGGCAAACCGGGATTATACAACCCCGGCGTTGGCCCATCGACTCGGCCGACGGCGGGTCCAGCGCGCCCCAGCCTGCGCCGCATCGACAGCACTCAGGGCAGGGTGCTTCGGTCCGCGCAGCGTCGAGCGCGGCCGGGCCAGCGCGTGCCGGTCAGTGCGTCATCGACAGCGTCCAGACGCGCGGCGGCGCCGACAGGCACAGTCCCGAGGTCGCCTCGTCGAACGCCGCACGTTGCAGCGCTTCGAGCTTCGCCGCCCTGGCGATCCGCTCGCGGGCGTGGTGAATGCGCGCCATGCGCGATGGATCGTCGGGCAATGCGCACAGGCGACCGAGATCGCGCATGAGTGAAGTGCCGAGCCGGTCGAGCGCCGGGCGCAAACGCGTGGCCAGATCGACCGGCTCCCCGGGCGCGCTGCCTTCGCGCTTCCAGCGGGCCAGCAAGGCCGTCTGCACCAGCTTGCCCGCCTCGATCTGCAGACGGAAGAACGTGCGCGCCTGCGCGGGCGTCAGGCCGTACTGGGTGGCCCGGTCTCCCATGCCGTCAAGCAATGCCTGCTCGCGCGGGGTGTCCTGCACCGGCTTGCCTGACGTGTATTTGGTCCGCGCAACCGCTTCGCTGATCGCCAGCCGCGCCAGAATGCCGTGCATCAGCGGGTCGAGCACGGGATCGACGATCGGCAGCGGCTTGGGTGGACTGGCGGGCGACGTCGCGAGCGTTTGCGAGACGAGGCGTACGGCCAAACCGCGCACGCCGTGCGGTGCCGCAGCGAGTGCATGCGAAACGGGCGCGGGCGCGGGCGAGGATGCGGATGAGGAGAGGCTGGTGCTGGCGTTGTGTGGTGACATCTGGATGGCCGGATCCGCCTGCGCGCCTGCGCAAATCAGGCCAAGCGCGGTGGCCGTGAGGCGTCTGGAGACCCGTCGTAAGCGGGTACCTCGCGCGGATACTGCGTTGGAATCGGATTGCATGATGGATGGGCCCCCCAGCAGCCATCGAATCGAATTTCCGAAATATACCGTTCTATCGATCCACTGTCGTTGGGGAGAATCTCAAGCAGAGTAGCGCGCGGCCAAGATGGCGTTTCCGGCCCATCGACGTTGTGCGCCGGCCCCGCGGACTGCGGAGCCGGCGCGGCGGCGTCACGCCGCGAGGACGTCAGCCCGTGTTGCGCAGCCCGGCGGCAATGCCGTTGATGGACAGGTGGATGCCACGTCGGGCGCGCTCGTCCGATTCCCCCGCACGATGCCGGCGCAACAACTCGACTTGCAAGTGGTTGAGCGGATCGAGGTAGGGGAAGCGGTTCTTGATCGAGCGGGCGAGCAGCGGGTTGTCCGCCAGTCGTTCCTCGTGACCGGTGATGAGCGCGAGCGCCTGCGAGGTGCTCTGCCATTCGACAACGATGCGATTGAACACGCGCTTGCGCAGCTTTTCGTCAGGGACCAGTTCGGCATAACGCGACGCCACGGCCAGGTCGGTCTTGGCGAGCACCATGTCCATGTTCGAGAGCAGCGTCGCGAAGAACGGCCAGCGCTTGACCATCTGGCGCAAGGTATCGAGACGCTTTTCGCGACCTTCGGCGTCGGCCTTCGCGGCTTTGCCTTGCCCGCCGTCGAGAAATGCCTGCACGGCGCTGCCGAAGCCGTACCAGCCGGTGATGAGCAGACGGCACTGGCCCCACGAGAAGCCCCACGGAATCGCGCGCAGGTCTTCGATACGACGATTCTTCGGATCCGAGAACTTGCGCGAGGCGGGACGCGAGCCGATGTTGAGCTCGGCGATTTCCGCGATCGGGGTGGCCGAGAAGAAGTAGTCGGTGAAGCCCGGCGTCTCGTAGACGAGGTCGCGATACGCGGCGAAGGCCGTGTCCGAGAGTGTCTGCATGACCTGTTCGTACGCGGCCAGACGCGGCGGCTGGTTGCGGCTCGGCAGTAGCGTGGCTTCGAGCGTGGCCGCCACGATGGTCTCCAGGTTGCGCCGCCCGATCTCCGGGTTGGCGAACTTGCTCGCAATGATCTCGCCTTGCTCGGTCAGACGAATCTGCCCCTTCACCGTGCCCGGCGGTTGCGACAGGATGGCCTGATAGGTTGGGCCGCCGCCACGCCCCACGGTGCCGCCGCGGCCGTGGAACAGGCGCAGGCGAATGCCCTTCTCCTCGAACAGATGCACCAGCGCGAGTTCGGCCTTGTACAGCTCCCAGTTCGACGTGAGGAAGCCGCCGTCCTTGTTGCTGTCGGAGTAGCCGAGCATGACTTCCTGCTCGCCGCCTTGCTGCGTGACCACCTCGGACATGCCGGGAATGTCGAAGAACGCGCGCATGATGACCGGCGCATTGCGCAAGTCGGCAATCGTTTCGAACAGCGGGATGACCATCGCACCGACCTTGGGCTCGATGGCCTTCGCGCCGTTGCCCCCCAGCGCCCCCTGGAAGAGGCCGGTCTCCTTTTGCAGCAGCATGACTTCCACCAGATCGCTCACGGTTTCCGTATGCGAAATGATGTAGTTGCGCACCGCGCGGGGGCCGAAGCGGGCGCGGATGTCGCGCGCCGCGGCAAACACGGCCAGCTCGTCGCGCGTGCGTTGCGAGTAGTCGAGATAGGGCGAGAACAACGGGCGCGGCTCGCGCAGTTCGCGCAGCAGCAGGGCGAGCTTCTGGTCTTCGGCGAGCTTCGCGTAATTGGCTTCGATGCCCGCCTTGGCGAACAGCTCGGCGATGACGGCCTCGTGAATGTCCGAACTCTGGCGCAGGTCGATGCTGGCCAGATGGAAGCCGAACACCTCGGCGGCACGCACGAGCGGCCCGAGGCGCTGGGCGACCAGGGCGCCGCCATGATGCGCCATGAGCGACGCGACGACCGTATTCAGATCCGAGATGAATTCGCTCGCGTCGAGATACGGGCTGGCGCGACCGACCGCGACGCGGTGCGGCACATGGCCGACCCACTCGCGCGCCGTGGCGGCCAGACGCGCGTACACGCCGATGAGGGCGCGGCGATAGGGCTCGTCCGTGCGGTGCGGCGAGTCGTCGGGCGAGCGGCGCGCGAGCGTGAGCAGCGCGTCGCTGGAGCCGGCGAGCAATTGCGAAACGGACAACTCTGCACCCAGCAAGTGCACCTGTTCGAGGTAGTGCGCGAAGATCTCGGTGGCCTGGCTCGTGATGGCCAGTTGCAGCGTTTGCGCCGTGACGTTCGGGTTGCCGTCGCGATCGCCGCCGATCCAGCTACCCATTTGCAGGAAGCGGCCGAGGCCTTCGGCGCGCACGGCGGGCACGGCGTCGTGAAGCTCGGCGCTCACGTCGTCGTACAGGGCGGGAATCTCGGAGAGGAACGTGCTGCGGTAGTAAGACAGTGCGTTCTCGATTTCATCGGCCACCGTCAGGCGCGAGCTGCGCAGCATGCGCGTCTGCCAGAGCGTGGTGACGTAGGCGCGCATCGATTCCGTGTTGCGCGAGGCCTCACGCTCGGTGAGGGCGTCGTCGCGATTCGCGAGCAGACGGGCGATTTCGCGCTCGGCGTCGAGAATGCTCTTGCGCTGGACTTCGGTCGGGTGGGCGGTGAGCACCGGCACGATGAGCGCGCTTGCGAAGAACGCCTGGAGCGTGGCAGGATCGGCGAGGCCGGCATCTTTCAGACTTTGCAGGGCGGCGCGCAGGCTGCCCGGCTGGGCGCGGCTACCGGCGAGCGCATGCACGCGGCGGCGGCGGTTGTGATGGCGGTCCTCGGCGATATTGGCCAGGTGCGAGAAGTAGCTGAACGCGCGCACGACCTGAATGGCTTGCTCATTGGTCAGGCCGTTGAGCAGGCTGTTGAGCGCCTTCGCGGCGCTACGGTCGCCTTCCCGGTGAAAGCGCACCGCATTCTGCCGAATGGTCTCGACCAGATCGAACGCGTCGCTGCCTTGTTGCTCGCGCAGCACGTCGCCCAACAGACGGCCCAGGAAGCGGATGTCCTCGCGCAGCGGGGCGTCCTTGTCTTCGCGCGAGCGGCGGGCCTTGCCCTTGGCCGGCCCAACCGCCACCTGGCGGGAAGTGGATGGGGCCGCGGCTGCTGCTTTCGCGGGGGAAGTCTTGCCGACCGACTTGGCGAGGCCCTCTTGCGGGGCTTTTACCTTTGCGCTGCTCTTCATGTCGCTCCTCTCACGACCCGCCGTTTGGGCCGGTCAAGCGTGTTACCATTTTTTCTTTTGGTCTTCACGCGGTTGCTGAATGAACTTCGCTGCTCCTGAAACCCTGGTGATCGCTTCGCGCGAGAGCCGGCTCGCCATGTGGCAAGCCGAACACGTGCGTGACGCGCTGCACAAATTATATCCGCAGTGTCGCGTGAGTATCCTCGGAATGACCACTCGCGGTGACCAAATTCTCGATCGATCGCTCGCGAAGGTCGGCGGCAAGGGGCTATTCGTCAAGGAACTCGAACTTGCCCTGGCCGATGGACGGGCCGATCTCGCTGTCCATTCGCTCAAGGACGTGCCGATGCAACTGCCCGAAGGCTTCACGCTGGCCGCCGTGCTCGAGCGCGAGGATCCCTGCGACGCCTTCGTGAGCAACGACTACGACAGTCTCGATGCATTGCCCGCCGGGGCGGTGGTCGGCACGTCGAGCCTGCGCCGTGAAGTGAGTTTGCGTGCCCGGTATCCGCATCTGAAGGTGGCGCCGTTGCGGGGCAACCTCGATACGCGTCTGGGCAAGCTCGACCGGGGCGATTTCGCCGCGATCATTCTTGCGGCGGCCGGTCTCAAACGCCTGGGATTGGGCGAGCGCATTCGCGCCACGCTCGCGCCGGAGGTGAGCCTGCCGGCCGCCGGGCAGGGCGCGCTGGGCATCGAAGTGCGCGCGGGACGTCCCGAAATCCTGCAATGGCTCGGTGCACTTCACCACGGCCACACCACGCTGGCCGTGAGCGCCGAGCGCGCTGTGTCGCGTGCGCTGGGGGGCTCGTGCCAGGTGCCGCTGGGCGCGTTTGCCGAATTTACGCCGCAGGGCGACCTGGCACTGCGCGCTTTCATTGCGTCGACGGACGGCGCGACGGTGCTTCGCGCTCAGGGCACGGCCAATGTCGCCGAAGGCGATGTGGCCAGCGCCGAGGCGCTCGGGAAGCGGGTCGCGCAGGAACTGATCGATGCGGGAGGCCTGGCACTGGTGCCG
>NZ_KB290551.1:0-4421 GCF_000282835.1 Pandoraea sp. B-6
CCAGCGTCGGCACCACGTTGCTGCTCGCCGCCTATGCGGCCGGCGCCGCCACGTCGCTTGGGCTGGCCCTCCTGGTCGGCGGACGCGTCTTCGCCACCATGAAACGCTCGCTCGGCGCAGGCGAATGGATTCGTCGCGGGCTCGGCGGGCTGATGCTCGCGGGTGTCGCCGCCATCGCCCTCGGGCTCGACACCGGCGCGCTGGCGCAACTCTCGACGGCGTCGACAGGGGGTATCGAGCAGCGGCTCCTCGACGCGCTTGGTACACGCCGCGCCGCCGCTCAGGTCGACGCGAGCGTCGATAGCCACACCGCCGGCCCGACCATGATGCCCGTGCGCGATACGACGATGCGCGGCACCGCCGATGCCCCAGCACCGTTGCCGGTCGAAGGCCAGTTGCCCTCGCTGGACGGCGCCGTGCAATGGCTGAATTCGCCGCCACTCACGGCGCAGGCCCTTCGTGGCAAGGTCGTGCTCGTCGACTTCTGGACGTATTCCTGCATCAACTGCCTGCGCACGTTGCCATACGTCAAAGCCTGGGCGCAGAAGTATCGCGACCAGGGGCTCGTCGTCATCGGCGTGCACGCGCCCGAATTCGCGTTCGAGCGCGACATCGGCAACGTGAAAAAGGCCGTTCACGATCTGGGCGTTGACTACCCGGTGGCCATCGACAACGACTTCGCCATCTGGCGCGGCTTCCACAATCAATACTGGCCGGCACACTATTTCGTCGACGCCCAGGGGCGTGTGCGCTACCACCACTTCGGCGAAGGCAATTACGCCGAGTCGGAACGCGTGATCCAGCAGTTGTTGCGCGAGGCCGGAGCGAAGCAGGTCGCGAGCGGCATTGCCGACGTGCAGGCCGGTGGCATTCAGCAAGCGGCCGACATGGGCGACGTGCGCTCGCCAGAGACCTATGTCGGCTACACGCGCGCGGAGCACTTCGCCTCCCCCGGCGGGGCCGTGCGCGATCAGGCCAGCGACTACCGCGCGCCATCAACGCCGTCGCTCAACCAATGGGCGCTGGCCGGCGACTGGCGCGTGGGGCCGGAACAGGCCACCGCCATGCAGGCCGGGGCGCGCATCGTCTATCGCTTCCACGCGCGTGACCTGCATCTCGTGCTCGGCCCGAAGGCCGGCGGCGAACCGGTGCGCTTTCGCGTAACGGTCGACGGCAAGCCGCCGGGCGACGCGCATGGCACCGACGTGGGCGCCGACGGTACCGGCACCGTCGCCTCCCAGCGCCTGTACCAGTTGGTGCGCCAGTCAGGCGACGTGCGCGACCGTACGTTCAGCATCGAGTTTCTCGATCCGGGCGTGTCGGCCTACGCGTTCACCTTCGGCTGAGGTCGAAGGCGTTCGGTAGACAGCGCCGCGCCCCGTCCTCAAACCCAATGACCCGGCAGCGACTTCGCAAGACCGCTGCCATCGAGGCGTCCTCCGACGCCGGGAGTTTTCAGATGAACCCGTTCGATCCGACTCACCCGTCGCAGGCCCGCGACGAAATGCCAGGCCAATCGCCCCGCCGCACGACGCCCGCTTCGCGAGTGCGACGCCTGCTGCTTGGCACCGCCGCCGTCGGGGTACTCGTTTGGCAAGTTGGCGCGTACGCCTTCGGCGGTGCCGAGGCGGCCGTCGTCATCGCCGCCCCCAAGCTCGACGAGCCCGCCACGGGGGCTCACACCGAGACGGCCGTGTTCGCCGGCGGGTGCTTCTGGGGGGTGCAAGGGGTATTCCAGCATGTGAAGGGCGTGACGAAAGCCGTGTCCGGCTACGCGGGCGGCACCGCGAAGACGGCCGATTACGAAACCGTCAGCAGCGGTGCGACGGGCCACGCCGAATCGGTGGAAGTGACGTTCGACCCGCAGCAAGTGTCCTACGGAACGCTGCTGCAGATCTATTTCTCCGTCGCACACAATCCGACCGAACTCAATCGCCAGGGACCGGATACCGGCACGCAATATCGCTCGGCCGTGTTCCCGATGAGCGATGCGCAACGCCGTGTCGCCGACGCGTATATCGCGCAGCTCAACGCCTCGCATGTCTACAGCAAGCCCATCGTCACCCGCCTGGAAAAGTACTCGGGCTTCTATCCGGCCGAGACCTATCATCAGGATTTCCTGACCGAGCACCCGACGTATCCGTACATCGTCATCAACGACCTGCCGAAGGTGAAAGACCTCAAGCGTCTGTTCCCTGCACAGTATCGCGACACGCCCGTGCTCGTGAAGTCCGCCACCGCGATGTAAGGCGTCGCCGCGGCGATGGGCGATGGGCGCGGGCGGCCCGCGACGCTGGCGCCCCCTCGCCCCCTACCCCCGCCGCACGCTCGGCTTATCGCGGCGTGTCGGCGAGCTTGTACACGCGCACCCGGTGACCATCGGGATCGGACGCCACGAACGTGCGACCAAAGTCCATCGTCGTCGGAGCCTGCAGGATCGTGATGCCTCGCGCGCTCCAGTCTTCCCACGTGGCGTCCACGTGGGCGTTCGACGCCACCGGCAGCACGATTTCGCTGCCGCCGGGCGGCGCGATGGCCGTCGGCGCCACGCCATAGCGCGCCCACAGTCCCAACTTCATCCCCGAAGGGAACACGAACATCGCAAATCCGGGCGACGCTTCAACCGGCTCGAGATCGAACAATTCAGCATAGAACGCCGCGCTTTCGGGGGGACTCGAAACATACAAAATGACCAAGTTCGGATGCAGCATGACTCGCTCCTGTCGATAGGGATGGATGACGTTTTGCCCGGCCGATCCCCGCATCCGCGGTGCCGCCGTGCACTGTCATGCATCACATCGTACGAACCGATACTGTCAATTTTTGTCAGCAGTCGACCGGCGCCTGCGAAGCATCGCGAAGGCCGGCGGACCTCACCGATTGCCCGTCGTTTCGCGCCACGCCTTGAGCAGCGCGCGCCGCCCGCGCGGGTAGCGCGTCGCGCTCACCGTCAGCGCCTCGATGCGATCGGCGCGGAAATGACGGAAGTCGTCGCGCAGTTCGCACCACGCGACGATCATGCGCATGTGGTCGAAGAAGCCGAGCGCAAACGGCCAGATGACACGCTCGGACAGGCGACCCGCTTCGTCGCGATAGGACAGTTGGAGTTTTCGCTCGGCGCGAATCGCTTCGCGAATGACCGTCATGTCGACGATCGTCGGCGGTAACGGTTCGCCCGGCGCGATGAGCAGAGTCGAGGCCTCGAGCGACGAGCGCAGGTCCGGCGGCAACACCGCCGCGATCTTGGCCAGCGCGTTCGCGCCGGCTTCGGCCAAGGCGCCGTCGGTGCGCTTGGCGACCCACCGCGAGCCCAGCACGATGGCCTCGATCTCCTCCTCGGAGAACATCAGCGGCGGGAGCAGAAAGCCCGGCTTCAGCACGTAGCCCAGCCCTGGCGCGCCCTCGATGTGCGCGCCCTGCGCCTGAAGCATGGCGATGTCGCGGTAGAGCGTGCGCAGGCTCACGCCAAGCGAGTCGGCCAGCGCCGCGCCCGCCACCGGGTAGCGGTGGCGGCGCAGCAGCTGCATCAGCGAGAAGAGACGTTGTGTGCGGGACATGGCGCGACATTATGCGCCAAGCCGCTGCGCGTGACAGTGCGTCGGATCACTTCTGGCGCAGCTGTCTGACGATCTCGGAATTCACGTCGCCCAGCTGAGCGCCGTAGGCCACACGCAGGTAATTGCTCAGCTCGGCAATCTGCGCGTCGGTGAACTGGCGGGCGAAGCCCGGCATGTCCTGCATCGCCTCCAGCCCCGGGAACCGCTGCGGCTCGATGCCGTCGAGAATCGCGACGATCAGATTGCGTGGATCCTTCTGACGCACCGTCGAATTGCCCAGCATCGCCACCGCCACATGCGGCTTGCCGGTGCCGTCCGCCGCATGGCAGCCCGCACACACGGCGAGATAGAGGTTGCGTCCCGCCTTCAACTGGCTCGCGTCAGGACGCTCCGGGAGCGGGGCCGGCGCGGGAGGCGCGTCGCCCAGCAGATACGTCGAGACCGAGCGCAGATCGTCGGGCGTGAGGTATTGCGTGCTCAGATGCACCACCGGATACATCTCGCCGAATGCCGACCCTTGCGGGGCGATTCCCGTGCCAAAGAACGACTGCAGATCCTTCACCGTCCAGCCGCGTGCCGCCAGGGCGTCGGGCGTCAGATCGGGCGCGGCAATCCGGGCGAGCGCCGCCCCGCCGAGCGGCTTCGCGCTGTCGAGCTGGCCGAACGTGCCGCGCGGCGTGTGGCATTCGGCACAGTGTCCCAAGGCGTTCGCGAGATAGCGTCCCCGCAGCCAGTCGGCGGACTGTCCCTTCGAGGCATCGGGCAATGTGTCCTTCAGGAACATCCAGTCCCACACGCGCATGCCCGGGCGCACGTTGTAGGGGAACGAGAGATCGTGCTTTCGATTGGGCACGGCCGCCGGCT
>NZ_KB290551.1:4577-10933 GCF_000282835.1 Pandoraea sp. B-6
TCCGGGGTGATGTTGGTGCCGTAGAACGTGCCATAGGGCGATTTGAGCGGCACGCCGCCCGCAAACGGCGCGCCGTTCGCGCTCGTGTGGCAGGCGGCGCAATCGGCCGCTCGCGCCAGATATTGGCCGCGAGCGATCAGGTCGGGCGATGCCTTCGCCACCGGCGACGGCGAAGGCGATGCCGCCGCCCCACCGCTGGCCGTCGATGCCGAGGGACTCGGTGCATCCGCAGCCATCCCGCTCGTCACGAGCGCGGGCGCCGCCGTCGTCTTGGGCATTGGCGGCTGGGCGGGCTTGGGTGGTTTGGGCACCGTCGAGTCGTTGCAGGCGGCGACGAGCAGCAGCGCGACAAGACAGGCCGCGCGCGCGCTCCAGCGGGAGGCGCGATTCAGGCGCATGGCGTCCCCCCTCATTTCGCATCCCTGATACAACCGGGCGTCTTGAGCACGACATCGCGCACGGCCGTGTAATAGCGCACATACCCCGTGCACCGACAGATATGGTCGTTGAGTCCTTCGGTGATCGCCGCTTCGAGATCGGCACGCGCGACCGGGTGGCGCTTCAGACGTTCGATCAACACCGTTGCAGCATTCACAAAGCCCGGCGTGCAGTAGCCGCACTGAAAACTGAAGTGATCGAGAAACGCCTTCTGGATCGGTGCGAGCGTGAGCTTGCCGTCGGCATCGCGCACCGCGTGGCCTTCCACCGTGCGCACCGTCTTGCCGTCGAAATAGTTTGTCCCGGTGATACACGTGCGTACGGTTTCGCTGCTGCCGTCGGCGTGATCGACGATCACCACGCAGGCGTGGCAGATGCCCTGCCCGCAGCCCAGACGCGAGCCGGTCAGGCCCAGGGTCTCATGCAGCCAGTCGATCATCATCAAACCGGCCGGCACGTCCATCGGGCCATGCGACACACCGTTCACCTTCACTGTGACGGGCAACGTCTCCCACGGTGCTTTGCCGTTTGCCGGGGCTGCCGTGCCTGCCGCCGCATTCGCCGTAAGCGGTGCCGCTGCCGCACTCGCCGCGCTCATGGGTTGTCCCGCGCCCGCCGACGCCGTGGCGTCCGACGCGGCCTGCGGTGTGCTCGAAGCGTTTGTCATGCCAGTACCTCCTGGATCTTCTCCGGTGTCACCGGCAACATCGTAAATCGATGGCCGATCGCATGCGCGAGGCCGTTCACAATCGCGCCAACCACGGGAATCATCACCACTTCCGCAATGCCTTTCGGAACGTCGGTTTCGGAGATCGGTGGCAACACTTCTCCGGTTTGCGTCCACACGGCGACGTCGACCGCACGCGGCAGGTGATACCGATTGAAGTTCCATGTGCCATTGCCCGGGCCGTCTTCATAAAGCGGCAGATACTCGTGCAGCGCATGGCCGATCCCCATCGCGAGACCGCCCTGCAATTGGCCCGAGACGAGTTGCGGCGAGATCTGGTTGCCGCATTCGACAATGGAATGATGGGTGAGCAGTTCGACCTTGCCGGTTGCCTCGTGCACCGACAGCGCCACGAGCGTGCCGACGGCACTGTAGTAAGTCACCGCTGCGTTGTTACGCTGCACCGGCGGGTAGTACACGCGCTTGCGATCGAGGGTGCGATAGCCGGTGGCCGACGACGACGCAGTGGCGGTCGACGGTGTGGCCCCGCCCTGTCCGAAGCGCAACGCAATGCCATCGACGGGCAGTCGCTGCATCGCGCCGTTGCCCAGATCCCAGTCCGCTTCGGCCCACTGCCAACGATTGAAGACATGCACCGTCGCTCCGGTCACCAGGCCCAGTTCGTGCGCCGCCTTCGCGAGCATGGGTAACGGCAGCGCTTCGAGCCCGGCGGCCGTGAGTTTGCCGTCGACCCAGCGTGCGTCTTCCGCGCGCACCACGAGCGGTGCGGCCTGTCCGCCGCCGAGGCCGCGACGCCAGATCGACAGCGCCGCCGGCCACAATCCCTGCATGAAGAGCAACCGCGCCGCTTCTCGCGTACTGTGCGTGAAGTAGTAGGCAGAGTTCGTCGCGCTCGACGGCGAGGCGTATCCCGGCGACCAACGCGGATTGGCGGCGAGCCTGTCCTGATCGGCCTGCGACATCAGATACGGATCGCCGCTCGTCACGACCGGCAACTCCGGCCAGTCGGTGATCGCCACATGCACCTCCGTGGCCGGCATGCCAAGCCATTTCGCCACGGCAACCGCCTGCGACGTCGACGTGCCGGTGCCGATCTCCACGGCCGTGTGATGCAACGAAATCTTGCCCGTCTCGTCGATCTCGACACGCGCGAACGAGGTCTCGGCACCGGTGCCGAAGTCCTTTTGCACGCAGGCGAATCCGACCCCGTAACGGCGTCCCGGATGCGCCGCCTCGAACTCCGCTTTTTTCTTTTCGCGCTGCGTCCACAACGGATGCCGTTTCGCGCGAGCGAGCACCTCATCCACTCGCACCGCGCCCGCAGGAATCGCCCCTTGCGTGTTCTTCATGCCCGAGCGCAGCGCGTTCTTGAGACGGAACTCGATGGCGTCGACGCCAAGCTGCGCCGCCATCTCGTCGATCATCATTTCCGTGGCGGCCATCGACTGCAGCGTGCCGTAACCGCGCGCCGAACCGGCATCGACGGCCCGCGACGCAATTGCCACGCTCGCCAGATCGCTTTGCGGGATGTAGTAGATCGACTGCGCTGCCGTCGCCCCGACCATCGCCACCGATGGCGAGAAATTCATCCGCCCGCCGCCGTTGCATTCCATGTCGGCCGCGAACGCCTGGAGCAGTCCGCTCTCCTTGTCGACGCCTAGGCGATAACGCAGCGTGAACGCGTGACGCTTGAGCGAGGTTTGGAACTGCTCGTAGCGGTCGTTGGCCAGGCGCACGGGCAGGCCGTCGCCGTACATCGCGGCGGCCAGACCGTAGAACGGCATGTTGTAGTGATCCTTCGATCCGTAGCCCACCGTGTAGCACGGATAGACGATCAGGCGCTTGACCGGGAAGTGGCCCTTGGCCGCCATGGCCGCCGCGTTCTCCGCGACTTCCGACGGCGATTGGGTGGGCACCACCATGTGCAGCGTCTGCGTGGCGGCGTCGTACCAGCAGTTGGCGTTATCGGGTTCGAGCGCTGCCGTGTCGATCGACTGCGTGCGGTACTCGCGCGACATCACCAGCCAGTTCTCCGGCGGGTGCGAGAGCGATTCGCCGATCTTGGCCGCGTACGCCATGCCTTGCTCGTCGAGCTTGCCGTGGTCGTTGTCATCCGGCCACACGGGCAGATGCTTGCGCATCATGCTCGGGAAGATCGGCGCGTCCTTCAGACTCGAGTAGACGTCATCGTCATACGCCGTCTTGCCGCCCACGCGCACGAAGCGGAAGCTGCCCCACGGATCGCGCTCGAGCGGGCCCGTCACGCCGCCGTAGCGAATGATCTCGTCATGGAACTTGAGCTTGTCCTTGGCGAAGCGAAAGCGCGTGAAGTCGCGATAGATCAGGATCGCGACGGCGTGGCCGAGATAAGCCGGCGTCTTGCCGGCCGGCAGCAACATGTCGTCGCCATAGAATCCGGGGAACGCGATCCCGTCGCGCGCCAGATCGTCGGCCGTCACAACACGATCGGGTTGCAGACCATCGTTCAGACGCGAGAGGTCGAAGCCTAGATATGCGCGGTCGGCATGCGTCGCGCGCAGCACGAAGGCATGGGCTTGCTGCACGGGCCAGCCCGGCATGTCGCGCGAGCGCACGTCGCGCGCGAAGATCTTTTCACCCGTCACCTTGGCCGTGCCGTCGATACGGAACTTCG
The DNA here is from genome assembly GCF_000282835.1 of Pandoraea sp. B-6. Classification (NCBI taxonomy): domain Bacteria; kingdom Pseudomonadati; phylum Pseudomonadota; class Betaproteobacteria; order Burkholderiales; family Burkholderiaceae; genus Pandoraea; species Pandoraea sp. B-6. Next base: position 8,357 of record NZ_KB290551.1, read on the forward strand.
CTTGTCCCTTGACGGCGTCCCACGCGACCGGCGTGAGGTTCTTGTCTTCGAACAGCGCGGCGAACGCCCGGCTGCCCAGCGGAGCGATATACACGGAGATACCCGCAATCACCGACGCCTTGAGAAACCCGCGACGCGTCACCGCGACTCCGGGGGCGCCATCGGGACGCTGGGAGCTTCGGGAAGACGCGGGAGATTCGGCGGCGGCATCGTGACGAGCGTCGTCGCTCGACACAACCGCGGGAGGAGCGGGCTTTCTTGGCAGGCGCGGCATAAGCGTTCCGTCCGTCTTGTTTTGGGGGGATGTATCACGATCACCAAGCTCGCGCGGACACCAATGCGCACAAAACGGCACCGCAACGAGAACCGGGGCGAGACATCGGACACTTGCCGACTCGACCCACGAGGCATGGTCACGATGCGTGACATTCACCTGCCGTGATGCGCTCGTGAAATTCGGTGAGAAGACGCTTCATGAGTGACACCGGACGTAGCAAGGCTACACGCCGAGTCCAGGAATGACAAGGTTGGCCATGGCGCACCGCGAGAGCATGCGCATGTGCTGTCGCCCAATGCACGCCGTGCAGCGGGCGCGGGCAGTCGTTATTCGAAGCGGGTGATGTTGCCTATGCCCAATGAGAAATGCCGCTATATCATTTCTGACATAGCGGCATCGAACGAGGCCGGCGGCGCGTGTTTCAACGCGTGGCGTCGATACGCAATTCCATGCACGTGAGATCGAGCCAGCGACCGAACTTCGTGCCGACTTCGCTGAACGTGCCGACCGTAAGGAAGCCGAGCTTTTCGTGCAGCCGAATCGACGGTGCGTTCTGCGCTTCGATACTCGCGATCATCACGTGAATGCCGATGGCGCGCGCGCGTTCGATCAGCGCGCGCATGAGCGTCTCGCCGACGCCGCCGCCACGCGCGTTCTTGTCCACGTAAATGGAGTGCTCGACCGTGTGACGATAGCCGTCGAACGCGCGCCAGTCGCCAAACGACGCGTATCCCGCGACCTTGCCGTCGCGCTCGGCGACGATCACGGGATACCCGCGCGCCACGCGTGCCGCCAGCCACTCGCGCCGGTTGTCCACGTCGACGAGCACCTCGTTCCAGATGGCGGTCGTGTGCTCGACAGCGTCGTTATAGATGTCGCGAATAGCCGGGAGGTCAGCGTCGGTGGCGTCGCGCACGATGAGCGAGGAAGTCATGTGAGGGGTCCCGCAAACAAGAAGCCGTGGATGACGGCGTGAACAATGACATCCATTTTACTGGATATTAATTTCCAGTACACTGGAAACCATGGACATTAACGAACGTATCGCCCGCCGTGTGCGCGATCTGCGCAGCGAGCGCGGCTATTCGCTGGATACGCTGGCGGAACGCAGCGGCGTGAGCCGCTCGAGCATCTCGCTCATCGAGCGGGCGCAGACCAGTCCGACGGCCAACGTGCTCGATAAGCTTGCCACCGCGCTCGACGTAACGCTCGCGTCGTTGTTCGACGACCGGGCACGGGAAGACACGCCACCGTCGCCGCTCGCACGCCGTGCTGACCAGCCGGTCTGGACGGATCCGGACTCGGGCTACGTGCGACGCAACCTTTCGCCGGCGCAGCCGTCGCCGTTGCAGCTTGTCGAAGTGCAGTTTCTCGCGGGTGAGCGCGTCGCCTACGATACCGGAGCGCGCGAGAATGAGGTCTGGCAGCAGATCTGGGTCATCGATGGCGCCATCGAAGTCACGCTGGGCAACGTCGCGTGGCGGCTCGACACTGGCGATTGTCTGGCCATGCGGCTCGATCAACCGATCGGCTTCCACAATCCCACGCCGGCCACTGCACGCTACCTGGTCGGGCTCGTCACGCTACCGTTCGTTGCTGCAAGGAGAGTACAGTGATGTCGCTTGATTTATCATCAGTCGCCTCGCCCGTCGCCGTGCAACGACTCGACGGGGCCCAAGCCTTGGCGGCGATCGATGTGCTTGCCGACATACTCATCGACTGCGTGGAGGGCGGTGCATCGGTGAGTTTCATGCTACCGCTTACACGTGAGCGCGCCACCGCATTCTGGCGCAACGTGGCTGAAGGCGTCGCGCGTGGTGAGCGTGCGTTGCTCGTCGCCCGTCGGCATGAAGCCGACGCGGCTCAAGATGGTGAAATCGTCGGTACTGTGCAGTTGTTGCTCGATTTGCCGGAAAACCAACCGCATCGAGCGGACGTCGCCAAGATGCTGGTTCATCGTTCGGCCAGGCGGCTGGGGGTGGCTCGGCAATTGATGGCTGCCGTTGACGAGGTCGCCAGCGCCGAGGGGCGTCAGGTGCTCGTACTCGATACCGTGACTGGCGGCGATGCCGAACGGCTATATCTGCGCTGCGGCTGGCAACGCGCGGGCGACGTGCCGAAATTCGCACTGATGCCCGACGGGGCCTTCTGTGCCACGACGTTCTACTACAAGCACCTCTGACCCGCGCCGTCGCAAAAGCGCTGCGACACCACCACCGTCTAAGGGAGAGCTCACCGTGTGGGGGGCTGACCGGCGTAAATCTGCCGATATCGTCGGCCAGCCGCCGGCGGCCCCGCCC
>NZ_KB290551.1:10943-16221 GCF_000282835.1 Pandoraea sp. B-6
GCCAGCGCAGCCTCAGCGCACCAGATAGCCCGCGACCCGCCAACGGCTGTCGATGCCGAAGACCATCGTCACCATCTCATGGGCCTCGGCCTTGTGCTCAAAGACTGTGTTGTACTGAATCACCACATACTCGCCGTCCGGCTGCCCGGGCAGGGTGCGCGTAAACACCGCATCCGCGGTTTTGCGCGACTTCACCCGGCCCAGCGGCTCGCGCGCGGCTTGCAGGCGCTGCGCCCAGTCGCCGGCCGTGATCGCGCGCTGGAACACCGGGGCAGCCTGCTCCCAACTCTGCTTTCCACGGTTGATGTCCGTGAGTCCCAGCCAAAGATTGGCGGCCTCGAGCGCGGGACGCACGTCGCGATTGACATCGGCCGCCGGTGCGCTTGCGCTGCTGGCTGGGCTGGAGAAAAGTGGCGGCTGGGCTGCGCGGCGCTGCAGCGGCTCTTGCTGCGCCTGCGCCGGGCGCGCGGCAAGACCGGCAACGGCCACGACGGTCAACGCCAACATGGGAAGCCGGCGAAAGCGGGGGGCGCGATTTGACGGATAGGATCGGGTCGTCGGCATTGACGCAAACTCCTTGATACAAAAAAGACGGATCCGACTATTCTACTGGCGTGCTGGGCATGTAACGCGCGTAGCGGCGTACATTACAATGCACAACACATGTCCGCTTCCCCCCGCTGGTCATCGCCATGTTGACGACGTCTTTGCTCGCGATCACCTCACTGCTCAGCTTCATGATGTTGCTGATCATGGGGTCTCTTCTACGCTCACGCGTGGCGGGCGTTCGCGAGTGGTGCTTCGCCAACGTTGCGGTGCTCATTGCCCTGCCGCTGTTTGCGCTGCGCGGCGGCGTCCCCGACTTCCTGTCGATTGCTGTCGCCAACGTCACCCTCGCGGGCGGTCTGCTGCTTTACTTCGCGGGCTGTGCTCGCTTTCTCGGCCGCTCGCCGCATTGGCCGGCATTGGGCGCATCGCTCGGCGTGCTCGCTGCCGCCATCGTGTTCTGGCGTTACGGCACCGACGACCCACAGGCACGCGTGGTCATCGTCTCGACGTTTCACGCGGCGTGGCTGCTGGCCACGGCCGTGCTCATTGCCCGACATATTCCCCCGCGCCGGCATCCTTACAACTATTGGCTGACCACGGGCCTCGCTGCGGCGTTCGCCATCGGGCATGCCGTGCGCGGCGTGGTCTTCGGCTGGACGCCGGCCCCCGGCCCTGATGTGTTCGCGCCCACGATGTTCAACGCCGTGATGCTCACCATCGGCACGATTGTCATGCCCGCCATGACGATGGGCGCGGTCATGATGATTCACGACGCCATGCTCGCCACCGCCGAAGAGGCCGCGAACCGCGACTATCTGACCGGCGCGCTCTCGCGCAAACACTTCGACCTCCTCGCGCGTCAGGAGATGGCACGGGCGGTGGCCCGCGGTTGGCCTCTCTCGATCGTGGTCATCGATCTCGATCATTTCAAGCAGATCAACGATACCCACGGCCATGCGGGCGGCGACACGGTGCTTCGCGAATTCGTGAAGCTCGTGCGCGATATCCTGCGCGAAGGCGATGTCTTCGGGCGACTGGGCGGAGAAGAATTTGCCGTGCTGCTGCCGGGCACGGACACACCCGGTGCAATCCGCATTGCCGAGCGCCTGCGCAGTCAGGCTAGCCGACATCTGGTGGCCGGTCCGTTTGGCGTGTGTCAATACACGCTCAGTGGCGGCGTGGCGACGTGGCACGAGAATGAAAGTCTCGAGGCGCTCTGCATGCGCGCCGACCGCGCGCTGTACGCCGCGAAGATTTCCGGGCGCAACCTCGTGCTCTCCGACGTGCTGCCGAGCGACGAAACGGCCTCCGAGGCGGGCTGATCCAGCCCGGCGTCGGCCTCCAGAGTCGATGTCAATTCGCGGCGATGTGACGTCGTGAAATCGCGGATTTGCCGATCTGCCTATCGGACGTTACGCCTCAAACGCTCGAGCCTTCGCCCGCGTCGCGAAAGAACTCGCGCCGCATGCGCGCGACATAGGCCATCAGATTCGGATGGCTTGCGATTTCGTCGCGCAGCGCCATGCGGAAATGCGGCGACGCGGCGCTACCGATGAAACCGAAAGCCGTGGCATCGGCGCCGCACGGCGCATCACCGAAAAAATAGGGTTTGTCGCCGAGCAATTCGGCCGCCGCCTGTGCGCCGCGTTTGAGCAGTTGCGTTTGCTCCTGAGGCGTATAGCGCCCGGTGCCCTGCGCGTGCAGCGTGCCGCGAATCTTGCGACGGATGAACGCTTGCGCAAGTGGGCGCACCGGCCAGGGAATCGCCTTGAAGAACGAGGCCGGCCCCTTGGCGAAGTTGTCGTCGTCGCACCAGCGCGCCTGCACGACGTGCCAATAGAAATGATCTTCCAGCGCCTTCTCGAACATCCACGCGGCGCCCCGTCGCTCGGGCGTGAGACCGGCATCGAAATCGAACCCGTACTTACGCTCGATGTGCAGCCGGATCAACGTGGAGTCCGCGACGATCTCACCTTCGTCATCGATATAGGGGAGCTTGCCCTTGGGGGCATGCCGAAATCCACTGCGATCCGTCCGATAGGGCAGTCCGGCGAGCTTGAGCAGCATCTCCGCCTTGACGACAAACGGGCTGGCGTCGGGCAGCCCGAACGACGGGCCAAAGGTATACAGGGTCAACATCGAGGTCGGGTTCCCGCAGGGTGGGCATGGCGCAAAGTATTACATGCGGCGACGACGGCGGCGACCCCGTCGGGTCGGTCGGGTCACGTCACTCGCGCACTGTGATTTTATACAGTATCATGTCCTCCAATCGAGGAATGTCTTATGGAAACCATCGACTGGGATCAACTGGCACTGAGCGCTGCCGAACGCGACCTTGCTGGCATCGTGAGAGCGATTGCCGCGCGCTACGCGCAACAGCGTGCGGGGACCGCGAAAGCCATATCGGCACGCACTGCCGCCGTTGCGACAGCCCCTGAGGAATCGAACGAAGCGAATAATTCGAGCGAAGCGGCAGCGGCATTGACGCTTGACTGGCGCACGCTCCTCGCCATTGCCGACGAGGCAGAGGCGGATATTGGCCTGCATGCACGGCATGAGGCGTGGACGCTGGCGCGGCTGCTGCGCCTGCCCGGCGACGAGGCGCTGCGTCGTGACGGCGCGTTACCGCAGCTCGATGCACTCGTCGATCTGCACTGGCCCGACGCCCCGGCACCGGCGGTATTCCGTGCCGCCGTCGCAGCATTCGCCGGTGACGACCTGCCTGGCGACGACGCGGCGCCGTTCCCGTCCGACCGATCCGTCCGCCCGATCGCGTCGCACGCCAATGCGCCGGCATGCCCGGCCTGAGCGCGGCCGAAGTGCGCAAGCGCAACGCGACCGATGACATGCGGGACATCGCAATCGAGCACCCCTATGACGCCGCGATCCGCGATGCGATGGATCCCGACGCGCTCGCCCGCTCGCTGCCGGCGCCGATGGTCTTCGTCGATCTGGAGACGACGGGTGGCAATGCGCTCGGCGACCGCATCACCGAGATCGGCGTGGTCGAAGTCGGCCAGCATGGCGTGGAACAGTGGAGCACCCTGCTCGATCCGGCCGAACCGATCCCCCCGTTCATCCAGCAGCTGACCGGAATCACCAATGAGATGGTGCGCGGTCAGCCGTCGTTCGAGTCGCTGGCGCACGGATTGGCGGAACGTCTGCAAGGCAAGTTGTTTGTTGCCCACAATGCGCGCTTCGATTATGGCTTTCTCAAAAACGAATTCCGGCGTGCCGGCATCGCGTTCCAAGCCGATGTTTTGTGCACGGTGCGTCTATCGCGTCTGCTGTTTCCCTCGGCGGCGCGGCATGGTCTGGATGCGCTGATCGCCCGCTTCGGCCTCGCCCCGCTGGGCCGTCACCGCGCGCTCGCCGACGCCGATCTGCTCTGGCAGTTCTGGCAAAAGCTTCACACGATTTACACGCCCGATCTGATCGAGCAGGCGGTGCAACGCGTAACCAAACGTTCGAGCCAGCCGCCGCAGTTGCCGGACGACGCCATCGATGCCCTGCCGAACCGCCCCGGCGTCTACCTCTTCTATGGCGAAGGCGACACGCTGCTGTATGTGGGCAAGAGCGTCGACATCCGCGCGCGCGTGCGTTCACATTTCTCCAGCGATCATCAGGTTGCCAAGGATCTGCGTATCTCGCAGGAAATCCGGCGTGTGGAAGCGCGCTGCACGGTGGGCGAGCTTGGCGCGTTGCTGCTGGAGTCGCAACTGGTCAAGCAGTTGCAGCCGGTACATAACCGTCAATTGCGCCGTGCTTCGCAACTCTATAGCTGGCAACTCACGCCGGATGCCGACATGCCCGAGCTCGTCAGCGCGAAGGCGGTCGATTTTGCCGGCGCCGAGGCCTTGTACGGCACCTTCTCGTCGCGCACGCGTGCGCAGAGCGCGCTGCGCACGCTGGCGGACGAACATCGTCTGTGCTGCGCGCAGCTCGGGTTGGAAACTGTGGGCGCCGGCCGGCCGTGCTTCGGATACCAGGTCAAGCGTTGTGATGGTGTATGCGTCGGCGATATGCCGCTTGCCGCGCACACCGAGCGCGTTCGCCAAGCGCTCGCCACGCTACGGTTGGAAACGTGGCCGTACGAAGGCCCTATCGCGGTTGAAGAACGCAGCGCCGATACCTCGGAGGTCGACTACCACGTGATCGACCGCTGGCAGTATCTGGGCACTGTGACGTCGCGTGACGCGTTGGACGCGTTCGTCGACACCTTGCCTGCCGTGACCGGCTTTGATCCTGACATTTACCGACTACTGGGCCGACGCCTTGCCGCCTTGCATCAGGCGAGCGATACCGTCGTATACGACGTCACTGGCGCTCAGTCGGCCGAAGTGGAAGACGACATCCCGACGTCGGTACGCGGCAAGGCGGCACTCCTGGCCGTTCTGCCGCTAAGCCGCCCGGCGTTTCGCCTCAGCTCGCTAGATCCACCGGCCCCCGCACCCGACAAGCCCAGCGCGGCGCTGTTGCGTCGCCGTCGACCACGCCCCGAAGACCCTGCGCAATATCGGCTGCCGTTCGACGCTCAGTAGCGCGGGCGGTCGGCAACGGCCGCCTTAATGCGCCGTCTGCGGGGCACCCTCGGCCCCGTCGCCGTCACGCCCGCATTTAAGTTTGCAGTATGGGACCCTGACCGAATTCCGTCCCAATAGCCAGACAGATGTCAGTCGCGACAAGCTGGGCTGGGCGTTATCGCCGGGGAAAAGCAAAAACCCCTTGC
>NZ_KB290552.1:0-10181 GCF_000282835.1 Pandoraea sp. B-6
GTGGTACCCACTTCGGCTTGCGAGCTCGCCACCCTGGAATGGGTAGCCTGGTACAACCATCATCGGCTGATGGAACCGCTGGGCTATATCCCGCCAGCCGAGGCTGAGGCAAACTATTACAGGCAACTCAGAAATACTGCTGAAGCGCCTGCGATAACTTAAACCAACCGGCCTCCTACAAAGCCGGGGCGATTCATTTCGCTGTGTGAATGAGCAACCGACACGACCGATGCCGGCGACCTGGCGGGCGTTATAGGAAAGGCCGAAAAAGGACCAGGTGCGCCTCAAAATGACGATTATCCTGCAGTTTCGCGTGCAAACTAACTTTATCGCACATCTGCTTTTGAGCATTACTCGGGTCGATGGTTGACAGGTAATCAAAATAGAGGAAGGAGGTCCATGGGATCCAGTGGACTCCTTTTTCTAAGCCAGGAATTCTCGGCAGCCAGTTCCGGAGCGTAGCTTTAGGATACGTTGGCTCGCTCATGAAAGTCTGAAACTCGAGACGCTTGCGAGTAGCTTTCTTGCCTGGTGTCGGACCGCTTCCGTCGCCGCCGCTGATTGTTCTACAAGCGCCGCATTGTGTTGCGTCACCTCGTCAATCTGAGATAGCGCGCGCGAAATCTGTTCGACGCCCAAGCTTTGCTCCTCCGACGCAGACGCGATCTCTCTCAGCACGCCATCTACCTGTCGAACGGTTCCGAGGATCTCTTCGACGCGACCACCCGCTGCGCTCGCCAACTTCGCTCCCTGTCGAACATGCCCATCCGACTTGCCAATGAGCGTTTCGATGTCCCGCGATGCGCTAGATGATCGCTGCGCAAGCGCTCGAACTTCGGACGCGACGACGGCAAATCCTCGCCCGTGTTCTTCGGCACGGGCCGCCTCCACAGCCGCGTTCAGCGCAAGGATATTCGTCTGAAAGGACACGCTCTGAATCATTCCCAGAATGTTGTTGACTTCGGTAGAGCTTGCCGCGATGTTGTCCATTGTTCCAGCCACTGCGTTGACAGCGTCACTGCCTTTTTGAGCTGACGATAAAGCTTCGGCGGCGCGCCTAGAAGCAGTCTTTGCGTTCTCCGAGTTATCAGCGACGGCCGTCTTGAACTGAGCCAGACTTGCGGTCGTCTGCTGGAGCGCCGCCGCCTGCTCCTCAGTTCGTTGAGACAGGTCAGCGTTCCCCGTTGCCACTTCTTCCATCGCTTGTGTGATGGTCTCCGCTCCTCGTTGGATATCCCCTACCGCCGCACGCAACCGCGCTTGCATCACCCGAATTTGCCCGACCAAGCTGTCCTCATCGGCACGAGAATCAATCGCCAAGGACAAGTCGCCACTCGCTGTTGCGCGAACGACTGCCTTCGCATACTCCGGTGAACCACCGAGGGCACGAATCAAAGAACGGTTCAGCAGGAAAACGATAGCAACAAGGACGACGCTTATCGCGAGCACGAAAGCCGACGCCTGATACACAGAACGCCAGAACGCTGCGTCGATGTCGTCCAGATATTCGCCAGTAACAAATATCCAGCCCCAAGGTAAATAGGACTTTACAAAGCTGCGCTTCCTGATCTGCCTGGTCTCCCCTGGACGGTGTGTGTAGTAATCGACAAAGCCCTCGCCCCCGCCATTTACGACCGAGACCATCTGGCGATAGACGAAGTTACCGTTCTCGTCTTGGTAGTCCCCGAGAAACCGCCCCTCGGTCTCCGGTTTCGAGGGGTTCATTACGGAATGCATGCCTGGGTCAATTACGACGATATAACCGTCCTTACCGAACCGAACCGCTCGAAGCGCCGCCAAAGCCTCGCGCTTCCCATCCTCAGGGCTCAGCCGGCCGGTGGAGACAAGCCCGCCATATCGCGACACAATCGTCGTCGCTATATCGCCAACCTCACGAAGTCCGCCCTCCCGCTCCGCCAAGCCCGTCGTCTCGTTCTGAAGCACACCGAACGTCGCGACCGCCGCAATACACAGCAGTGAAAGCGCTAGCGGAATCCAGAGCTTTTGGTAGAAAGTCAGCCGCCTCATATTAGATCTCTAGTGTTTAAGCTACAAGTGCCTATCGGCCGCAAACGCCATTTCTTTATATTGGATGTTGAATATTTTTTCCCGCTGATGAGAATCTTCCGCAAAAAATCGGCGCGTCTACTGCGCTCCGTAGGGATACGGTGAAAACCTAACGGGAAAGCACAGCTAAGGAGCGTGATGTCACCTGTCGCAGTCCCGCAGGCTAAGGTGGCGCCAACGACGTCTTGACTGGGGATCGCGAATTTCAGACTGCGGTGCGAAGCTGATCGGCGACTACCCATGGCGGGAGTTCATCGATGTGGTAAATCGCCTGGTCGGCGATTCGGGCGATTGAACGGGCGCCGTTTTGCGCGCCACGTTGTCCGAATCCGTATGCAACTGCAAGAATTCCGTTGCCTTCACCAATCCTTGCTTTCGCACTGATGATTGCGTGGCTTCGACCCTCAAAGTGTCGGCAGATGCTACGAGTTGTACAACGCCTCAGGGTCTTCGTCCGGTCGCTGTGCCTTGGGATCATCAGGTTTCCAGTTGGCGCGAAACCTTCTTGGGTAAAACAATCGATCAGTCTGCGAGCTTCAGGTGCGATGCATCGTATGCCGTATGTATGGTCAGCACCGCCCAGGCGATACGCAAGGCTGTTGCTGACCGCACAGGCCCCTACCGTGCTGGGCCTTCGTGCCAGCATTGAACGGATCCACTCTCAAAGGCGATCGCTGCGGATTCACGTCTTCAGGCTTGTTGATACCGCGATCGCGCGTATATAGATCGAACTGCGAAACGCGTGCGAAGGAAAGATGGACACTGCGATTTGCAGGACCGGTCGCCACCTGCCATTGCGTACGACGGCCGTCGCGTACTCGGGGAGAACCGCCGAGGGCGCGGATTAAGAGCGATCGACGAGAAAAACCAAGACTTTGCAATTGCGGTGATCTGACGATAGGCGTATGTTCCTTTCGCGCTGGAGTAGTCACCGAGAAACTTGCCCTCCGTTTCCGGTTTTGAGGGATTCGCCCCAGGAGGCTTCGCTGGGTCGATGACGACAACGCGGCCGTCACCGCCGAAGCGCATCGCACGAAGCGCAGCCCGCGCCTCGTGCTTGCCGTCCTCGGGACTCAACCGGCCGGAGCCGACGAGTTGCTGATAGCGCGGCACGAGATAGCCGATCTCGGCCATCTCGTTCCGCGCTCGTTCGCGCTCGTTCGCGCTCGTTCGCGCTCCGCAATGCTGTCCCGTTTATCCTGACACACGTCAAACAGCTTGATCGCGGCGATGCACAGCAGGGAGATCGCCAAGGCAATCCGGAGCTCGTCTCGCGAAATTAGATCCATTGGCGAGGAATCCAGTATGTTTATATTAGGGTTCGAAAAATCGTCATCCAGCCAAACCTCCCGACCTACGTACTTTCCCGGACACCCCAAAAGGTTCTTGCCATTTTGGCTAGATATCTAATATAGTTGAACGATACCTGTTGATAAGGCGACCTCTCGCCGGGAGACTTTACATGCTGACCCACCAAGAAAACGAATTGCTGTGCCGCGTCGAGGGCGATGCCCCGATGGGCCAACTGATGCGCCGGCACTGGACGCCGGTCTGCCTCATCGAAGAGGTCAGCGAGCCGGATGGCGCGCCGGTCAAGGCGCGCGTATTTGGAGAAGACCTCGTCGTATTCCGGGACTCGGAAGGCCGCGTTGGGGTGCTGGACGAGTACTGCCCGCACCGCCGTGCCTCGCTCGTCTACGGCCGCAATGAAGACCCCGGCCTGCGCTGCCTGTATCACGGCTGGAAGTTCGACGTCGCAGGCAATGTGCTTGAAATGGTGTCCGAGCCGGCGGCGAGCTGCATGACCGACAAGGTCAAGCACAAAGCTTATCCGGTGCAGGAATGGGGGGGGATGGTGTGGGCTTATATGGGCCCGCAAGACGCGATCCCCGAATTCGTGCCGCCGGCCTGGGCGCCGACCGCTGATACCCGTGTGAGCATCGCCAAGGCGCTGCTGCCGTGCAATTGGGCGCAGATTCTCGAAGGCGCGATCGATTCCGCGCACAGCTCGAGCCTGCATTCGTCCGACTTCGTGCCGGCACGCGTCGGCGGCGCCGAAGCGACCGACAAGAACTGGCTGCGCCCCTCCACCGACAAAGCACCGCGCCTGCAGGTCGAGCGCACAGACTACGGCTTCCGCTACGCCGCGCTGCGTCGCCCGATTTTCAACGCCAACACACACGACTACGTGCGCTCCACCGTGTTCGTGGCGCCGGGTACGGTGCTGATTCCGCCGAACAATCTCTACAACGTCGCGAACATCAACGTGCCGATGGACGACACGAACACGGCGTTCTACTTCATCGCCTGGGGCGATCCGGAGACGACGCCGGAAAACGAAACGTGGCGCAAGTTCCTGCGTCAGCAGGTCGGTGTTGATCTGGACCAGTACTATCGTCCGCTTCGCAATCACGACAACCGCTTCTGGCAGGACCGCCAGGCGATCAAGGCCGGCAATTTCACAGGCATTTCGGGCTTCCCGAACCAGGATATCGCCATGTGGGTCACGATGGGCCCGATTGCGGACCGCTCTGACGAGCGCCTCGGCGCGAGCGATCTCGCCATCGTCGAATTCCGCCGCCGCATGATCGACGCACTCGCAGAATTCGAGAAGGATGGCAAAGCCATTGGCACCGGTGAAAAGGCGATTACCCGGGAAGTGTGCTCGTACCAGGCTGTCGTGCCGAAGGAAATCGACTGGCGTACGTATTCCGCGCGTTATGTGAGCAAGAAGAATCCCGAGCCGGCCGACCAGCCGTCCGCGCTCGCAACGGACTATCAGGTCAAGCAATAACGGGAGGCACACGGTTATGGAGCAGCGCCGTTTGCGCATCGGGGTCGCAGGACTGGGACGGGCATTCTCGCTGATGCTGCCGACCTTCCTGCGCGACCCCAGAGTCCAGCTCGTCGCTGCGTGCGATCCGCGTGACGAAGCGCGTCGGCAGTTCGCCGCCGACTTCGCGGCATCCACTTATGCGGACGTGGCGGAGTTGGCGGATGACGACAACGTCGAGATCATCTACGTTGCGAGTCCGCACCAGTTCCACGCACAGCACACTGAAATTGCCGCTTCAAAAGGCAAACACGTGTTGGTCGAAAAGCCGATGGCGCTCGCCGCTGCGGACTGCGATCGGATGATTGCTGCATGCCGTGCAGCGAACGTGCATCTGATCGTCGGCCATTGCCATAGTTACGACACGCCGTACCTGCGTACGCGCGAATTGATCAGTCGCGGCGATTTCGGCGCGGTGAAAATGATCCAGGGTGTCAACTACACCGACTACCTGTACCGCCCGCGTCGGCCTGAAGAGCTGGCCACGGCTGAAGGTGGCGGCGCCGTCTTCAGCCAGGCGGCTCACCAGGTCGACATCGTGCGAATGCTCGCCGGCTCGCGCGCGACACGTCTGCGCGCAAGCGTGGGACGGTGGGATCCGTCACGCCCCACCGAAGGTGCCTATTCGGCGCTGATCTGGTTCGAGAATGGTGCCTATGCCTCGCTCTCGTACAACGGCTATGGCCACTTCAACACAGAAGAGTGGAGCGGCTGGATCGGCGAAATGGGCGCTCGTACGAGCCCCGACACGTACGGCAGCGCCCGCCGCCGTCTGGAGACGCTCGCGTCCTCGGGCGACGAGGCCAGACTCAAGGCGGCCGGCACCTACGGCGGATCGGCATACAAGCCGCCAATGGCCGCCGCGGATGAGCCGCCGCGCTTTCATCAGCATTTCGGTCCGATCATCGTCTCGTGCGAACGCGCGGACCTGCGCCCGCTGCCCGATTCGATCGTCATCTACGGCGACGAACAGCGCCAAACGCTGCCGCTGCCTGCGCCTGCAGTGCCGCGCGCCGAGGTCATCGATGAGTTGTATGGTGCCGTCGTCGACGGACGATCGCCCCTTCACGATGGCGAGTGGGCAAAGGGCACGTTGGAAATCTGTATCGCGATTCTGAAGTCGAGCGAAACCGGCGCAGATGTAACGCTCTGATAGTCCTGGGGAAGCGCACGATCCCTCGTTTTCAACTAGGTCGTCTACAGTGAAAACGAGGGATTTTCTTATGCGCACTTCTGGCACCTTGGACCGGCGGAAATGTGGTGACAGGCGACGGCCTCGACGTTAAGGGGCACATGTGTGCCCACCCTCTCGCTCAACGTGTCATCCGGTAAAAGCTGCAAAGCGGAGTGAAAAATCAATCGCCCTGACGTGCTTCGTCAACTTCCCCAAGGAAATACGGTTCACGCCAGTCTCTGCAATGGTTCGCAGCGTCTGCTCGGTCACACCGCCCGAGACTTCCAGCTCGGCGCGCCCCGCAGTGACACGCGCAGCCTCGCGCATCGCCTCGATCGAGAAATTGTCGAGCAGAATCGACGCAGCGCCTCCCGCCAACGCTTCCTGTAACTCATCGAGTGTCTCTACCTCGACCTGCACGGGCACACCCGCACCCAATGCTTGAGTGGCGCGAAGCGTCGACGCAATGCCGCCACCCGCCGCAATGTGGTTTTCCTTGATCAGAATGCCGTCGTAGAGCCCTCGGCGATGGTTTTCTCCGCCGCCCACACGAACTGCGTATTTTTGCGCCAGGCGCAACCCGGGAAGCGTTTTGCGCGTATCAAGAATCCGCACAGACGTGCCTTTGACGATCTGCATCATCAAGCCTGTCTCGGTAGCCACGCCGGAAAGCAACTGAATGAAGTTGAGCGCGGTGCGCTCGGCGGTGAGCATATCGCGCGCAGGACCCGCGATCTTGCAGACAGCCTGCCCTTCGTGCATCCGTTCGCCCTCGCCGACCAACCATTCAATCGTGATGCGCGGGTCGACCTGCTGGAGTGTTTCGTCGAACCACGGTCTGCCACACAACACGGCGGGTTCGCGCACGGTCAACACGGCTTCGGCGTAAGCGTCGGGGTCGATCAGTCGCGACGTCCAGTCGGCCTCGCCGATATCTTCAGAGAGCGCATCGCGGACGTTGCGCGCCATCGCCGCGCGGGTCATTTCATCCATTCCGAATCCGTATTTTTTATCGAGGGAGCGGCATGCCGTGGCCTGCCGTCGTACCAGTCGTCGACTTGGCACGCTCATCCACATTATTAGATATGTAATTATTACGCTACTCGCGAGTGGCCCCAAGTGCCGAGCAGCACTTCAATCCTGACCGATTTCTTCCCCGCGCGCCGCGATCAGATTGCCCACTTCTCGCGTCGACGGTATACGCAGCGCCGGGTTATCCGACTCGGACTCGTCGCGCGCCATGTTCTCGATGATCGTCAGCAAAACCTTTCGCGCGACGTTGATCTCGGTCGCCTTTAAACCGTCAACACTGATCTCATTGACTTCTTCTGCAAGCGGAACGAGCTTTTTCTTGAGGTTACGGCCGCGTGGCGTGAGGTAGACGTGCGTGTTCTTGCGGTTGCCGGGGGCATAACGGCGCTCGACATAACCGAGCTTTTCCATCGCCTGCACCGCGCTGAAGGTGGTGGGCGTCGTGGTTCCGGTCTCGTCGCTGAGCTCCTTTTGCGTGAGCCCGTCGTTGACCCAGAGCACGCGCAGGAAAGCCCAGTGGCCAAATGACACCTCATGTTGCGCGAGGCGCATTTGCAGTCCGCGCACCATCGCGCGGGCTGCATCCTTGATCAGGTGGGCGAGACGATCGTCCGGCACTGCCTCGCGCCAGTGCCGCAGGATGGGATCCTCGCTCGCGAGCCTGCCCTTGCCAGAAGTACGTGCTGCCATACCTTCCTCACCGTTATCGTGTCAATATCGGCGACAATCATAGCGCCAAAAGTTCGAGGGGGACGAGCTGCCAGCGTGTTGTCATAGCGCGATCTCTGTACGCGTCGCTGTTTCGCTAAGAGGACGTCGGGGCGAGGCTCATACTAGACGGCGAACGTTGATCGCTGAACCAAACGCGGGTGCCCGCCACCGAAGCCATACGCTGGACCGGCGACACGGCGTACTCATCGCTCGACGATTGCGTCACCGATCGACATTCGACTCGCCGTGACTCCCATCGAGCGCTGATCGGCAACGACGTCATGCAACTGCTAGCACTGACTGACGCCATTGCGCCAGTCAGCGAGCGCGCTTTCGAATGCCTGCCTAATTTCATGCGTGCGAATCCCGCTCGAACGCCTCGCGACTATACACGAGGCATTCGTGAAAATTTCCGACTGACCGATATCTGCAGGAAACAACTTCATCACCGTTCCGTTACCGATTTCCAGCGGGCGCGCGCAGCATCGGAACGCTGTGCCCGAACCGCGCCTGCCGGTTGCGCAACGGCACGAACAACTGCCGTGAGCATTCAGATCTTGAATCGCTCCAGGCTAGCCGGATGGAACAGTTCGGCAGGCTGGAGGCGACGGCTCGACAATCCTTCGGCATGGTGCTGCGCGAGGAAGCGGTCGATCACGCGCTCGTTGTTCGCGAATCCGTAAGACCAGAAGTCGTGCCCCATCAGATGCCGTGCATTGCGCAACTGGTCTTCGATGAACGGCAGCGTCACCTTGGTCGCCGAGGTGTCGCTCAAACGGGCCAGCGCCACTTCCTTCGATTGCTCGAATGCCTTCGCGATCGCGCCGGGCAGCCACGGGTGCTGATCCGCGAGCGTCTTGCGAATGCCCAGTGTGTGCATGATCGGGAAGAGCTTCCTGCGCTCGTACCATTCGGCTGCGCTTTTCTGCGGATCATCGAAAAGGTACTTGACCTTCGGATGCCCACGATCGAAGCACGACGGCGCGCGCGGTCCGATCACGCCGTCAATTTCGCCATCGGCCAGCAGATTCGAGATCGTCTGCCCTTCGGGCGCACTTTCCAGCACGACGCCTTCAGGCAGCTTGAGCGCAATTTTTTCCACGCGCGTCGGATCCTCGTAGCCGCCCCGCACCCAGCGGATATCCGACGCCTTCACGCCGAACTCCTCTTCCAGAAAGAGCCGTACCCAAACGTTGGCGGTGAGTTGGTATTCCGGCACGCCGATGCGCTTACCCTTCAGGTCTTCGGGCCGGTCGATCCCACGGTCGGAACGCACGTAGATCGAGCTGTGCCGGAACGCGCGCGACGGAAAGACCGGCACCGCGATGTAGGGCGACGTGCCCGCGGCGGTCTTTACCGAATAGCTGCTGAGCGAAAGCTCGCAAATGTCGTAGTCCGCGTGCCGGAAGGCACGAAAGAAGATTTCCTCCGGGTCCTGCAGCATGAACACGGGATCGACACCGTCGATCTGGACGTCGCCGTCGATCAGCGGCCGCATCCGGTCGTAGTTGCCCACCGCGATGGAAAGTTGAAGCTTGCTCATTCCTGCTCCTGTCTGACTGTCAAAATGCCGGTCGGCGTGCACATCGTCACGCACCGGATTGCTGGGCCTGCCGCTCACGTGGCACGCCGAAAAAGACGGCGATGCCGCCAATGAAAACGAGCGCCGCGACCAGCAAGATGCCGGCCGAAAAGCTGCCAGTCGCGGTCTTCACCCAGCCGAGGACGATCGGCGCGAAGAAAGCGCCCACTTGACCGAGACTACTGATCACGCCGATACCGCCAGCGGCCGCCGCGCCCTTTAGGTAATTAGGAGGAATAGTCCAGATAATGGCGGCGGCCGCGAAATAGCTCACCGAAACTAGACTCAGGCACGCGATGGCCGCAACCGAGTTGTGCGTCAAAACCGTCAGGAGCACCGCGCCCGTGGCACCGGCTGTCGTCGACAGCACGAAGTGCCAGCGGCGCTCGAGCCGCAGATCGGAACTGCGTGCGATCAGCAGCATGGCGACAGCGCCGACGATATAAGGCAGCGCCGACAGGAAGCCAATCTGCAACACGTTGGAAACGCCCGCCTGTTTGATGATCGTGGGCGTCCAGTAGTTGAGAATAGTTCCGCAAATCGGCACCGTGGCCCAGCCCGCGGCAATCACGTACACGCGCGGGTCGCGCAGCGCCGCGAGGAGCGTGCTCGGCGAGCTATGCGGCTTGCTTCGACCTTCCTCGTCGAGCGCGCCGATGACAATTCGTTTCTGATCCTCGGTCAACCACTTCGCATCCTGGGGCCCGTCGATCAGGTAGAAGTAAGCAACGGCACCGGCGATTACGGCAGGGACGCCCCCCAGAAAGAACAGCCATTGCCAG
>NZ_KB290552.1:10191-30519 GCF_000282835.1 Pandoraea sp. B-6
TACGCCCTCAAGAAAGAACAGCCATTGCCAGTTGCGAAAGCCCCAGACGTCAACGAAGTTTTGCAGAATGAACCCCGAGAGCGGACCGCCGACAATCCCCGCAACCGCGATCGCCAGCAGGAACCGCGACGTGATACGCGCTCGGCGCTTCGACGGATACCAATACGAAAGGTAAAGGATGATGCCCGGCCAAAAGCCCGCTTCAGCCGCGCCGAGGAGCACCCGGGCGAGATAGAACTGCCATGCCGCCGTCATGAACGCCATGGCGGTGGAGATACCGCCCCACAGCAGCATGATCCGCGTGACGGTCTTGCGGGCACCAATGCGCTGCAACAATAACGTGCTCGGCACTTCGAGCAGGATGTAACCGATAAAAAACAGGCTCACGCCTAGCCCGTACGCCGCGTCGCTCAACCCAAGATCGTGCTTCAGTTGCAGCTGCGCGAAGCTGATGTTGACGCGATCGAGATAGTTGAGGACCCAGCAAAGGAAAAGAAAACTCATTAGCCTGAGCGTGATCTTGCGGTAAGTCGCCTCCTCCGCTGGGTCGGCTACGGCGGACAGGGATATGTCCCCGGCGTGCAACGTTGAATGTGTCATGACTGAATGTCTCCTAATTTCACTCTGGATACCGGCAGGAACAGCGTCCACACCGTTATAATTAGACGTCTAATTTTAAGGTTACGGCGGCTTTATGTCGCTGGCAAGCGCGGGTTTATACCGAGAGCGAGATCGGCAAGCATCGTTTTTCCCGACTTGCATTACTAGATATCTAGTAATATGATGCCACTTATGGTGACCCATCACAAGACTGGACTGGTCAAAAGGAGACAGACATGACGCCCCTACTGGAAGACGGTTTTCTTCGTCTGAAGATTACGAGCAAGGAGAAGATCGCGCGTGACATCTGGCGCTTTGAATTGACCGACCCGCAAGGTGCGCCGTTGCCCCCGTTCGAGGCGGGTGCGAACTTGACCGTTGCGGTGCCTAACGGCTCGCGACGCAGCTATTCGTTGTGCAATGATTCTCAGGAGCGCAATCGCTACGTCATCGCGGTCAAGCGTGACAGCAACGGACGTGGCGGGTCGATGAGCTTTATCGACGATACGGTCGAGGGTGACGCAGTAGACGTCTCTTTGCCCCGCAACGAGTTCCCGCTCGATGAGCGCGCAAAGTCGTTCATTCTCGTCGCAGGCGGTATCGGTATCACGCCGATGCTGTCGATGGCGCGGCAATTGCGGGCCGAAGGCCTGCGTTCGTTCAAGCTGTATTACCTCGCCCGAGATCCGGAGGGTACGGCGTTCTTCGACGAGTTGACCAGCGACGAATGGCGCGCGGACGTGAAGATTCATCACGATCATGGGGACCCGTCGAAGGCATTCGACTTCTGGCCGGTATTCGAGCGGTCGAAGTCGGCGCAACACGTTTACTGCTGCGGCCCGAAGGCGCTGATGGACACCGTGCAGGACATGACCGGCCATTGGCCGTCGGGCACAGTGCACTTCGAGAGCTTCGGCGCAAGCAATGCGAATGCGCGCGATAGTACGCCGTTCACTGTGCGGCTTTCGCGCAGCGGCACTTCGTTCGACATTCCCGCCAATCGCTCGATCCTCGAGGTGCTGCGCGACGCCAACGTGCGCGTGCCGAGTTCGTGCGAAAGCGGCACCTGCGGTTCGTGCAAGACAGGATTGTGCTCAGGCGAGGCCGATCATCGGGATCTGGTGCTGCGCGACGACGAGAAAGAGACGCAGATCATGGTTTGCGTGTCGCGTGCAAAAACCGCGGAGCTGGTCCTCGATCTTTGAGTCGCGCCGGGTGGAATACGAACGCGTCGAGCACCGGCCACATCAATGGGTCTGGACACCGAAATGCACCGACCGGTCACGGATACGCATGAATTGATCTGTGGGGCTACGAGGCTAAGCAAGTTCCCGGTCGAGCGGCTTCGCTCAGTTGGTGCAGCACATCGATATAGCAGGAGCAATTGAACATGATGGCCGAAACTTCTCCACGAACGTCTCCGACGAGAGACACTGACGCCCCGACGCCGATCACCGACAATAGTCTTGTCTGGAACGACACGCGACTACTCGGCTTCACGCCGATGGACGACGTTCATAAAGAGTTCTATACGGTAGCGCTGCGGTTGGTGACGTGCACGGACGCGACGGCCGCTGTGTCGCTAGAACTGTTCGAACAGCACGCTCTTAGCCATTTCGAGGAGGAAGACGACTGGATGCGTGCGACGAATTTTCCGCCACGCGACTGCCACATCAAAGAACATGCGGCAGTGTTGAAATCGCTCGGTGACGTGAAGGCTGCGCTCGCGGAAGGCTGGGCCGGCGCAGAACTGGTACGAGATCTTGGCTTGCGCCTTTTCGAATGGTTTCCCGGTCACGCGGACTACCTCGACTCGGCTCTGGCGGCATGGATGACGAAGCAGACGATGGGTGGTAAGCCTGTCGTGTTCAGACGATCGATTGCCGCGCGTCAATCGATCTGATTGCGCGTGAATGTCCGACTGGGGAACCCCGCTAATAGCTCCGAAGTGCCAATAATCCCAAGTGGCAATTCTTTCTCAACGCTTATCGCGACAGGACCCACCGGCACACGTCTCGCTTCACGTAGTCCTCGATAGAGGCAGGCGGTTTTAACGCGAACCACTGCGAACCGCTGCAGCACGCCAGTCGCGTGATCGCCGACTGGCTTCAGTACTACAACCATCGACGGCCCCATCAGGCGCTGAAGATGAAAACCCCGACTGAGGCATTCGCGTTAGCCGCTTAACCTGAGCAGGTTTTGCTGGGTCATTACATCCTCGCTGTAGCATCGCTGGCGACGGCGTTCGGAAAGCGTTTCTTCTTCGACAATAGTGCTCACGTGCCCACTTATTCGTTAAGTGGGCACGATACTCCCAAGAGCTTTACCGAAATTCAAGATGGGATGACCAGCCGATTGCCTTATTTCGCCCCTCTCTATCAAATTCTGGAACTCGCCACCTAATGGCTTCTATCGCTATTCCCGACTCGAACAGCTCCGTGAGGTAACGCGAAGATCGTTAGCAGCCCACCCATTAACGCAAGAACCGCAACGCAGCCAAGTCCGCCCTGCATGCTACCCGTAACGGTCTTAAGAGTACCAATCAGCCATGGGCTTACGAAGCCGCCCAGTGTACCGGCTGAACTTATGACTGCGATGCCGGCGGCAGCTGATTCTTTGCCAAACAGCGTCGGCGGAATGGCCCAAAAGAGCGCCGAAGCGAATACAAAAAAAGACGACAAACACAACAGCGCCATCGTTGGCAAGAAAGTCCAGTGAACGAAAGTAGTTGCAAACAGCGTGCCTGAACCGAAAATGAGCGTACTCGCCACGTGATAACGACGCTCCCTGAAAATATCTGAGCTGTAGCTGATCAGGTTCAGCCCAAGGAGTCCAAATGCATACGGGACTACTGTAGCCCAACCAATCTTTCCTAGCGAACTCACTCCGAGCATTTTGATAATCGTCGGCAACCAAAAGGTCATGACGTACACCATGCATAGCAGACAGAAATATATGAACGACAGAATGTAGGTTTGCGGGTTCGCGAGCACCTTGAAAATTTTTCCCCGCGATCGCTCTTTGTCGCCGTCCACGCTGTGGTCGAAATTCAAGAGTGCCCTAACGAGCTCTTTCTCGGAATCCCGCAGCCAGTTGGCATCCTCCGGCCGGTCTGGCAACAAGACATACAGGACAAAGGCGAAAATAACCGTCGGTAAGCCTTCAAGAAGAAACACCCATTGCCATCCAGCTAAACCCCATACCCCATCGAGATTAGAGATAATCGTCCCAGATACCGCACCGCCCAGTATCCCGCTAATCGGAATGCCAGAAAGCAGAAATCCAGTCACCCTACCGCGCCTCCCACTTGGGTACCAGTACGTCAGATAAAGCATGAGGCCCGGAAAAAAGCCCGCTTCACACGCACCGAGCATTAAACGAACAATGTAAAATTCGACGGGTGTTCGAACGAACATGGTCGCCGTGGAACATAGGCCCCATAGCACCATTATCCGCACAAATGTCTTTCTCGCGCCAACACGTTCGAGCCAAAGGTTACTTGGCAACTCGAAGATCATGTATGTAATAAAAAACAACCCTGCCCCCAACCCATACACCGCATCGGAAAATCCCAACATCTGCCTCATCTGCAACTGGGCATAACCCACATTCACCCGATCGAGATAAGCAAGGATGAATGCAAAAAGAAGCACCGGGATTATTCTGATATTAATCTTTGCATACGTACCACTCTCATCCGACTCAGTGAACGGTCGTGATGGCGTGCTGGGAACATGCAACGCGGATGATTTTTCGAACATGTTTGTCTCCACCCCGTCAATTATTTTATGTGCGGGATCTGGTTTATTTGGTTATTGATTGTGTCTAATGTAAATCTTCTTATTTCGGATCCAGATCACCAATGTTCGCTGGATCGCTCGACGTTAAACGGCGTTTCTTTAGCAATGAAGACCGGCATAGGCTATAACCTAGAATATTTTTTAACTGATCTCCAGGTTCAACAAGCACTGACCGTGCAATCACAAGCTTTCGAAGCATGTCTATCAGCTATTCGCTTTGCGCGGTAGCATGCCCATCGCCACTCCGACCCACTCGCGCCCGAAGCGGCCCAAGGATCTCCTCGTTGTGCTCGCCGAGTATTGGTGGGGCAGCAATCGCTGTATTGCGATCACCATCAAAACTAAAAGGCGGTCGCACAGTCCGGGACGCACCCATCACAGGGTGCGAAGTTTCGACGACCAACTCCATGTGCTTCGCCTGCGGATCCTCCATCGCTTCGCTCACGTCGTACATTGGCGCATGTGGCACGTCGTTGGCCTCTAGTCGTTCACACCATAAGGCGCGCGGTCGCAAAATAAACACTGCTGCGAGCTCCTTGATCAGATCATCCTGATTCGCGATACGTGCTGCGCGATCAGCGAATTTGGAGTCCGAGAGTAATGCCGGCATTTCTATGGCTTCAATAAGGCCCGTCCAGAACTTCTCAGGTGAGGACAAATGCAATGCCAACCATTTTCCGTCACTGCATTCCATCACGTACGACTGAGACACGCGCGGTCGGCTGTACGGACCCGCCACCTCTCCGGCAACGTAGTACTGCGTGAAAGCGTCGAGATTGAAATGCGATATCGCCTCCAGCATCGAAATCTCCACTTTGCAGCCGACGCCAGTACGGTTGCGCTCATGTAGTGCACCGAGAATCCCGTAGGCGGCGTAGAGACCGGTCAATGAATCAGCGATAGCGGGCCCAACCACGCGCGGCTCGGCTGGGTTCACAAACTGGCCGAGCAACCCGCTCATCGCTTGCGCAACCGAGTCGTAAGCCGGGCGGCCTGCGGATGGTCCGGTTGGGCCAAAGCCAGTAATTGCACAGTAGATCAGTTCTGGGTTGATTTCAGATAGCCTCTCGTATCCAACGTTCAGGCGGTCCGCCGTTCCAGGTCGAAAGTTCTGAATATAAATATCCGCGTCGCGAATAAGTTCGTCAAACAGGGCCAAGTCGGGAGCCGTCTTCGTATCGAGCGTCACGCTTCGCTTATTCCTGTTGTACGCCTGGTAGTGCGCGCTGTAGAGGCCGCCCTTAAACGCTCGATACGGATCGCCGTTCTCCGGGTGCTCCACCTTCACCACATCCGCCCCAAGGTCGCCAAGGAGCATTGCCGCTGCAGGGCCAGTAATAAAAGCTCCCTGTTCGATGACCCGCACACCACCAAGTACCTTCCCCATCTCTGCCTCTTTCCCAGAATCAATGATATTTGCGCCTTCTACAAGGCGCTTCACGCCACTTCTCCATCGGGCTCAAACCCAGCCGGGACATTGCCGTCAAAAATGACTTGTCGAGTCGCCTGATATGACAGCGCGAAGCCGATGGGCCGCGCCAACTCCTCCGTAAGGTGGCCGATCAGACCAGCTACGCGCGCGAGAATCGGAACACCTTTCAGCGCAGTAAGAGGGAAGCCGCCCCCCAGTAGCACCGCAGGAAGCGCAGCCGATACGTTCATTGCAAGTGGCCTTCCAAGTACGTCGGGAATGGCCGCCTCAACCGCCTCGGCGATCCGCACGTATTCAAGACTTGCTCCTGCCTCCTCGGCAACCTTGAAAAGCGCTGCAACACGAGGATCTCGAGTCTTATGCAGAGGGTGGCCATAGCCAGGGATAGCCCTTTTGACTTGCCGATATTCAACCAGCACGCTGCGTGCGGCCGCCGGCAGGTCACCGCTGTCGAGCGCCTTTTCGCGAATTTCAGCGAGGAATCTGCCACAACTCTCCGATGCCCCGAGAACCACGGAACCGCATCCAAGTACACCCGCAGCGACGGCACCTTGAAGGGCGTCCGGAGCGGCTGCGAGGGTCATTCGGCTCGCCTGGACGCTGGGCACCAAGCCATGCTCGGCAATTGCCACCAGCGCGGCATTCAGAACCGCGGACGCCGCTGCGGATGGCTTCTCGCCCGTAACGAGCATAAAAAAATAGTCAGCAAACGAGATCTTTCCAATCAGCTCTTCCGCAAGGTCCCGGCCACGTACGACAATCGTTGAAGAGTTGGATGTTGAAATCGCAGTGCGTGGAACCGTCTCCTTACCGATTTTCATCTTCTAGTCCTTTCATCCATTCGGTCTCGCGTAGATCGTAGCCACGCTGTCATTGCGCCCCAGTGTAAAACCTCACGTCCATCGATAGAAGTGACGTTTTTCGCTGGAGTACAATCGATGGCATCGATTCATCCTCCTACCGGGCGCCGTCGCCAAAGATATGGAACTTCGACATCTGCGCTACTTCGTAGCGCTCGCGAACCAACTGAACTTCACAGCAGCAGCCGCAACGGTGCATGTGACCCAATCGACACTCTCACATCAGATCAGGCAACTAGAAGAGGAGCTCGGATGCCTACTCTTCGAACGTGAAAACAGAAAAGTAACGTTGACGCGCGCTGGAGAAGTCTTTCTTGAGCGCGCCCGCAACGCACTGCTGGAAGTCGACGAAGGTGTTTCGTCCGTAAGATTTGCGGCCAAAGAGATGACCGGTGTCGTAAAAATCGGAACAACGCACAATTTCAACATGCGCATCATGCCGCGGTGCATCTCACTTTTCATCACGCAGTTCCCATCCGTGCGTGTCGAAGTGATGGAAATGGCGGCTGACGATATCGTCGAGGCGCTGGTCCGCGACGCCCTCGATCTCGGCGTTACGTACAAACCCGCGCATGCACCGACGCTTCGCTTCGAGGCGTTGTTTACGGAGGAGATGATGCTCGCAGTATCTGTCCTTCATCCATTTGCCAAGCGCCGGTTTGTAAGAATGTCCGAGCTCCATAGACAGAAGATGGTCCTTCTTCCGAATCCCTTCTCGACGCGCTCGTCGCTCGAGGAGAACTTCCGGCTGGCCAACGCGACGCCCATCGTCGTGGCAGAGATGAATGCCATCGCGCCAACGTTAGAGCTAGTGAGCAATACCGATATCGCCGCCATCGTCTCCCAATATGCGCTAAGGCGAAACGATGTGCGTATGATTCCACTGGAAAGCCCCACCCCCACGCGAACGCCTGGTCTGCTGTGGAGAACCGATGGGAGCCGATCAGAGGCGGCGCGCACGCTAGCGTCGATTGTGCGCGCAGTCAGTACGGAAGAAAGTCGATCTACTCGCTTGTCGAGAACTGCAAGGCGAACTGCATAGACTCGCGCCGCAATTTCGCCCGACTGCTCGTGGACGTCCCAACGCACGAACTCTCAGCGGATACGCAAATAAACTTCGGTGAAGCGTCACACTTCATGTGTGCTTTCGAATATTGGCCTCGCCGGAAATATCCGATACTTAGAGTACCCATAAAGTCCACAAATATAAGACTATCAATGTAATTTATGGATGAATCGCCCTGGTTTTGAAGTGCCCCCCAGAAGTTGGACAAACTTCAACGGGTTTCATGAAGACGCACACAACGGAGTTTAAACTCGAGGTCGTCCAGAGCTTCGTAGCCGGTTACTCAAGGGGCCAATCCACGGCCGACGAAATCAGCTGTGCCGACAAAGCGCGACTGATTGCCGGGTTGTGGCATTAACATAAACTGGCGGATCTGTTGCAGATAGCATGCCTAGCACGCAGCACGTTCTACTACCAGTGCTAGGCGAGCCAGCGTGCCGGCCAGCAGAGTTCTATGCGGGTCAAGATTCGCGCCGACTATGACGAGCACAAGGGCCGCTACGGATACCGACGGATCTCGGAAGCGCTGTCGCAGACTAGGTGCGACACCGAACTGATCGTGCGCTTGGACCAAGGCTGGCACTACAAGATGCAGCCTTATCGAGCGATGCTCGCGCGGCACGGAGTCAAGCAAAGCATGAGCCGTAAGCGCAACCGCTTTGACAACGCGGCGATTGACAGCTTCTTCGGCACCTTGAAGGCCGAGTATTTCCATCTTGCGGCGCCCAGCAGCATTGATAATGCTCGTAGCCGGCGTGCATGATTACGTCCACTACTACAACCGCGAGCGCATCAAGCTCGGGCTGCGGGGCCTCAGCCCTGTGGAGTACCGGCTGAGAGGCACCGCCTGATCGGCGGAATCGTGACCGTCCACCTTCTGCTGGTCAGTTAAAATCCGGGACGGTTCATTGTGCGTCGCCCTACTAGCCGAATCACGCGCTTCAGGAACCGCCCACGCTATCACCCAAGTCAGAATCGGCTCCGTTCCTACGAGGTGCTAGACACTCAGATAGTCACTCAGGACCTGCTCGTCATGACGCAGCATTTCGCTCGTTCCGCTAAAACAGACCTGCCCCTTGGACAATACATAGTGCATATCGCCCAAATCCAAAGCGACGCTGAGATTTTGCTCAATCAGCAGAATTGCCAAGCCCTCTGACTTCATGCTCCGCAGGATTTCGACGATCTCATCGACGATGAGCGGAGCGAGTCCCTCCGACGGCTCGTCGAGAATAATGACTGACGGGTTGAGCATTAGCGCTCGCGCGATCGCGACCATCTGCTGCTCTCCCCCTGACAGCTGGAAGCCACGATTCTGTCGACGCTCCTTCAACCGAGGGAACATCTGATAGATCCGCTCAAGGGTCCATCGCTTGTCGCGCCCCGATCTCGCAGCTACCGTTAAGTTTTCTTCAACTGAAAGGCTTGGGAATATCCCGCGCTCCTGCGGAACGAAGCCCAGTCCAAGACGCGATACGCGGTACGATGGCAATCCGCCAATTGACTTTCCCGCATATGTGATGCTGCCGCTACGCGGCTTGAGGTAGCCCATCACCGACAGCGCTGTAGTGGTCTTGCCGGCACCATTTCGCCCAAGTAGCGATGTCACTTCGCCTAGCTTCACTTGCAGCGACACCCCGTGAAGGATATGACTATTTCCGTAGAAGGCGTGAACGTCGTTTACATCGAGCATCAGTGTTTTCCTCCGAGGTAGACTTCGCGAACGCGCGCATCTCCCTGTATCTCTCGCGGGCTGCCTGAGGCCAGCACCTCGCCGTAGTAAAGCACGGTTATACGGTCAGCGATCGAAAAGACGACCTTCATGTCATGTTCGATCATCAATACCGCGAGAGTCGATGACAGCCCCCTCACGAGATCAATCATGCGATCCGTTTCGGCGGGCGACATCCCGGATGTAGGCTCATCCAGCAATAGCAGTTCCGGGTCCGAAGCAAGTGCAATTGCAACTTCCAGCTGCCGCTGCTCGCCGTAAGAGAGGTTCGAAACCCGTCGCTCGTACCCGTCCGATAGCCGAACGCTTTCAAGCAGATGATCAGCGTATTCCCACTGCGTACGCCTTGATTGAACGGAACGCAACGACTCATACCACCCGCCTTTCTTGGCTTGGACAGCTAGGCGCACATTCTCTCGAACCGATAGGCTAGGAAAGAGGTTATTCTTCTGAAACGTACGCCCCATTCCCATCTGACAAAGCATGTCGGGGGCGGCTCCGGCCACCTCAACCCCTTTGAAGATCACCTTGCCTGACGTCGGGCGAACCTGCCCTGTCAGCTGATGCACCAAGCTGGTTTTCCCGGCACCGTTTGGCCCGATGATGACATGCCGCTGACCACGCGCAATCTCCAGATCGACGTCTTTCGTGACGACAAGACTTCCGTACGCTTTACGCAGTTTTTCTGTCTTAAGCAATGTCATTCTTAGCCTCCGCTGGCTGGACCGCCGAAGAGACATTACGACGCGAGTTTCGCTTTTTTGTTTTGCGAGCACCCAGTCGCTCGACAAGGAAACCGAGAACGCCCTGCTTCATGTACATGACACACAAAATGAAGATTGACCCAACCCAGAACGCCCAATATTCGTTGTGCGAGCTGATGATATTTTTTAACAAGACGAAAATCGCAGCCCCGGCAACTGGGCCCAAAACCGTTCCGCTGCCTCCCAATACCACCATAATCATTGCGTCACCCGACTGTTGCCAGTGCAGGATGTCCGTTGACACGTAGGCGTTAAAGAACGCGTACAACGCGCCGGCGACCCCCGCGAGTGCCCCTGCAATCGCAAACGCCAGCAGCTTGAATCGCTGCACGGGATAGCCAATCGCCCGCATCCTCTGCTCGTTTTCGCGAATGCCAACGAAAATCGACCCGAGTGGCGAGCGCACCAGGCAAGAAAATAGTAAGACAACCAGAAGAAAGCCCACAGACACAACCGCATAGCGCGCGGACGCGCTTTGAGCGAGACTCACGCCGAACAGATCAGGCGCAACGAAACCGGTCAAACCGTCGCTGCCTCCCGTAACGTTGCGCCACTTGAGGGCCGCCGCGTAGAGCAATTGAGAAAAGGCCATCGTAAGCATGAGGAACGATATCCCGGACACCTGTATGCAGAAAATGCCGATTAGAATCGCGAGGAGCGTGGAGGCCAAGATGCCGACACCGAGACCTAACCAGCCGGAGATGCCAAAGTGCACTCCTAGCGCGATGACCGTATAGGTCGACATGCCAAAGAACGCCGCATGCCCGAACGACATCATTCCCGTGTAGCCGACGAGCAAGTTTAGGCTCATCGCAAAAATGCCGAATATCATGATCTCCGCAATGATTCCCGTTACATAGTCACTTGTGAAGGCGCCAGCCACCAAAAGAACGCATAGCACGGAGAACGTGCGAACCAGACTCCGAAGTTCCACTTGTTACCCCTTTACAGTCCCGAACAATCCTTCTGGCCGAATCAGCAGAACTCCGATCATCAATAGATAAATCAGGAAGAGCGCATAGTCCGGGAAAAGTGCTTTACCGAAAGTGTCAATCAAGGCTACGAGCATTGCTCCTGCGAACGCACCTCGGAGACTTCCCATTCCGCCGACGACGATAACGATAAAGGCCGGAATGAGAATATCAATGTCCACCCCGAGATAGACACCCATAATCGGACTGGCGATGATGCCGCCAATCGCGGCAAGCGCGGCCCCCAGCGTAAAGATGGCACTGAACAGCAATGACACATTGATTCCGATGCCAGCCGCCGTCGCCGCGTCGTCAACTCCAGCCCGTATCATCGCCCCCAATCGGCTTCGTTCGAGGAACCACCAGAGCACAAAGCCTGTTACCGCGCCAAATAGAATCACAAAGAATCGGTAGAGCGGCACAACGATACTTCCTGCGTGCAGACTACTATTGAGGAAGGCCGGTGGGTCTAAGTTGAGAATCTCGGTCCCCCACAGAAACCTGCAGGCATCTCCGAAGACCAGAATGAACCCAAAGGTCAGCAAAACCTGCTTCAGATGACCTGCCTTATACAACGTCTGAATAAACACGCGCTCGACCAGAAACGCAACTACTGCTGCGGGTATCCATCCGATGCACAAGGCCAGCCAGAAGCTTCCAGTTAGATGAATAATCGTGATCGCAGTGTATGCCCCAATCATGAAGAATGATCCATGAGCAAGGTTGACGACATTCATCAAACCGAAAATCAGCGACAGGCCCGCTGCCATCATGAATAACAACGCCCCTAAGGCGAGGCTGTTGATGAACTGAGAAATGAAGAAATCCATAGCATCATCCAATCGTGACGAATGCTTCGGCCGGCAAGATACCGGCCTCTCTGCAACGTTACGTGTCCCGTTAGAATCAGGAGGGGCGCTTTGCGGGCTCCGGTACTTCTCGCGCCGTGAAAATAACCTTGTTCGTAATCCGGCCGTTGACCTCAGCTACTTGCCGGACATAGATGTTGTGGGTCGGGCTCTGAGTTTCCGGCGTGAACCTGAATGGGCCGCGCGGCGCTTCGAATTTCACCGCGCGCATCGCCTCGCGTAGTTTCTTCTTGTCACTCGTGTTGCCATCAGTTGCTTCGATCGCTGCGTGCAGGACACGTGCCGCGACATAACCATACTCCGCGTACACGTTCGGAAAATCCTTGTATCGCGCCTGATAATCGGCTACGAATTTCTTATTCGCCGCGTTATCGAGTGTGTCGGCATAGTGCAACGCATTGATTGCACCCAAAGCAGAACGCCCCTGCGCGGGCAGAGTATCGCCCTCGAGCATGAATCCGGAGCCAGTCAACTGGCAGTTCGAACGCAGGCCGAATTCGTCGTATTGCCGTACGAACCGAACTGCATCTGTTCCCGCATAGAAGTTAAATGAAGCCTTGGCACCGGCACTTCGGATATCCGCGAGATAGGGACTGAAATCGTTGTTCCCCAACGGCGGATATATTTCCTTGATGATAGATCCGCCATGCTTCACAAAGCCCGCCTTGAATTCCCCGATGATATCGCGACCACCTCCAAAGTCAGACGCGGAGAGAACGACCGCTTTAGCAAGATTCGCATACATCCACTCCCCCATCGTCGACATCGTCGTGTACGACGATGTCGAGCAACGGAAGAGATAAGGCAAGCCGGTGTATGACAGATCCGTCATGCCCGCGCCGGAGCAAAGAACAAACGCCTGGCTCTGACGCATGTATTGAACGGCGGCCATCGCGATATTACTGCCTTGCATGCCAGTGACCACATCGCAGGAATCTGACTCAACTAACTTCCGGAGTTTCTGAAGTCCAACCTGAGGATTGAGCTCATCATCCTCCTTTAGCAACACGATCTTGCGCCCAGCAATCGTGTTGCCGATCTGGTCAAAATACAAGTTCATCCCGTTGAGATTAGCTTGACCTAACGCCGCGAATACTTTCGAGTAGGTGTTCAGCGCCCCAATCTTCAGGGGTTCCGTGGATTTGGCTAGAACAGCGGGCGCAGAACCTCCAAAAATAGCAGACGCGCCCATGGCGCCTACGCCCTTAATGAATCTACGACGCGAAGGCCCAACCACGCTATCTTCAGGCTGCTTGGACATGTCTCCTCCGTTTCTTTTTTCGAATCAACTATCGATATGAAGTCTGTATTTCGTTTTTTGTCGCTAAAAGCACATTCGGCCTGTTACAGCTTCATCATCGAGCGATAGTGCTTGTAGAACGCTCGAATGAGAACTTCCGTTACCATGTGATCCTGTCGCTCGACCTCGCGGCCACCCATTTCAAGCACAGCGGCGCGATGTCCGTAGTGGTGCGCCCCCAGCTGCGACTCGGCAAGAACCTCTCCGTCCTCCATGGCAACAAACCCAGCGGGCCCGTAGAGATTCGCGTGGCGGACACGCAGACGCGTCATCTCTTCGTCGTCGTCCTCATACCCAAAAAACGTCCATGCAAGCTCAAACGAATCCGTTCCTTTCGGAATCACGTGCCGCATTCCGAAGGTATTCGCCTGCTGATGCACCACAACACTAGGAAAGTGGGCAATGGCGACGACCTTCCCGTCACTGAATTCCGATCTCGGTGTGACCGTATCGGAATCCTCCAGCTCAAGCGACTCCTTGAATCGTGCGATTTCTGCCGCAGCTTCCGTCTTCTTCTTTCCGACGTTGCGCGAGACCATGATGCTGTGCCCTGATTCGGCGGGAATCGACTCCGACTGAGTGTCCGCGCGCCACAAACCGAACGTGATTAGAAACGAGTGCAGCAACGTCGCGTGGTACGGGTCCTTCAGATTCTCAAAATAGAGTTTCCAGTTTCCGGGAATACGTTGGCGGTTGTAGCCCAGCAATCTCAGCTTCTTACCCGGAAACTGGCGGCGCAGATTAGTGATTACGTCTTCACCACAATATTCCGCGAAGGGCAATGGGTGCTCAGCGAAGCTTGCCCAGATCGCCCCCCCCTCAACGTGTACAGAAAGGGGCCGCAAGCCATGCTGGGCGTTATCGAAATCAGAAGGCATGCCCCCCTTTTTGAGCACTCCGCGCTTGAGTGGCACGCCTTGCAGTCGGCCATCCAAAGCGTAGTTCCACTGATGGTACGGGCAGGTGAACGAATCTTCCTTGCCTTTATTCTTCCAGCACACCCTAGCGCCCCGGTGTGCGCATCTGTTCTCCCATACATGAATCGCGTCTTTCTCACCTCGCACTACGACGACCTGACGCTCTCCAATCCAGCTACGCTTGTACGAACCGCGTTCGGGAAGCTCGCACTCAAGCGCTACATAGTTCCAGGTCGGCCCATAGAAGAACGTCTCAAGCTCGCGCTCATAGATTTCCGGATCCGTGTACACCCAATAAGGCACACGTGTCCATCCTTCGCTCGGCCAGTGGCGTTCGCTTTCGTTTGAAGACGCCGTTTGGACGGCCATGGCATGTTCCATATTTGTCTCCTCGTTCGAGTCACACCGGGAAAATCAACGATCGCCGGACGTGGTGATTGTCGAATACGGCGAGGCGTTGCTTGAATTTCAAGAATCCACCTTCGTGCACCAGTACGTCCAGGTACTGTCCTACAAGGAACACTGTTGGGTCTGCATCCGACATCGCTTCCGTAACGAGAAAGTTGGCCCGCGCGTGGATCTCACCGTTGCTGATGCCCGTGATGCGAACCCCACTGATGAAATGCCTCCAGATTCTCGGCACAAAGACTTGTGTCTCTCGCAATGCCGTCACACGGTCACGCACCATGTGAATACCGTCGCAATATATGGTGGCCTGCGGCAAGTCCTGCGAATAGTTCTCTCGAGAGACAACTTGGTAAACGCAATCGTCGATGAAATACGACGGAAACTTCTCCACCTCATCCTGGTCGAGAATGTCCGCGATCTCGTCATACAGACTCCGGAGACCATTCTCCATCGAGATGATCTCAGCGCTGCGTGGCACGCTTTGCACAATGGGAGCAATCCTGAATTTCATACGCCCTCACTCCGTCGCTTCGACCAGATTCGTCTGCACGCCGTGATCCGTCCCGAGCTTAAGGATCGGCGCCTTGAGCGTTTCCTGCCAGAGCAATGATTCATTGGCGATGTGCAGCGGATGATCCTGAATCGTCAGAGCAACGAACCCCTGTTCGCGCGACGCATGGTTGTGGACCGACCACCCTGGGGCAGAGAAATGGAGGTCGCCTTCGTCCCACTCAATTTTCTCGCCATTTACCACGCTCTTTCCATGCCCCCACATGATGTAGTTGATTGCAGCGGAAGTGTGGCGGTGAGGCTTGTCGACCTTGCCGGGGGGCAGTTTCGCGATGGTCGCGAAGAAGCTGGGCGAAGTGCCGATCCGACGCTCTGTCGCCGGGTTGTAAAGCACATACAGGTGACGGCCGGTGTAGGCGAGGTCCATCCCGTACACTGTCTCGAGGTGCGGAGAGACTTCTTTCCACGGCCAGTGCAGCGCCTTCGAATCGACCGTATCAATGTCGACGAGCCATTCGTAGCCCAGAAGTTGCGCTCCGTCCGCGCCAATCGGGATTGCCTTCGAGGCGTCCCGGGCTCGATGAACATTTTCGTCAGCGTGGCTCGACTCGCCTTTCGGCTCCGCAATCTGCGGGTTATCGTTTACGTAGTGAACCTCGAGCCGCTCCAGTAACGGAGCGTTGCTGTAGGACAGGCGCACGAACAGATCCGGGCCATTGTTCTCGATGACCTGTACCTGCATGGACGGCGAGTTCCATACGTCGAACTTTTCAACCTCAAAGGACTTCGCGCCAGTCCGGACGATGCCGCGACCTCGAATGCACATATCGACGCGACTCGAGTTGCGCAGGATTGGCGAGCTCCTTTCACCCGGCTTGAGCACAATGATCTGCACGTCAATGCCGGGCGCAAACGCCGGCACGGGCCCTGAATTCATGGGGTGATTGACCGCAGCAATCCGCTGCCCGTTCGCGGGGCGATCAATGCTTGCGAGACGCTCAATCTCAGCGTCAATCGTCGCCTTTCGCAGCACCACGGTCGGCCAAAGCGCCTGTTCGCGTGCCGGCTTGCTGCTCAGATCAACCAAAGTAATACCGTTATCCATCAAAGTCTCCTTATCTGCTTTGCTTGATGTTGGGGCTCGATAGTGATCAACTCGTCAAGCGGATTTCCCCTTTGCTCGTCAGTTTGAGCTGCGTACCGCTACCGCGCTGCACGGCCCGCTCGTACGCCAACGCCGCTACCGTAAGGTCTGAGATCCCCATACCCATGGACTTGAACAACGTTATATCGCAATCGGACGAAGCGGACTCGCTTCCGGCAATGACGCCGCCGAGAGGACGAACGAGGTCCCAGTTGCCAGCACCCGGCCCATGATCGAAATAGTCGATTAGCTCGCGGGAAGCCTTGCGCGCGTTGGCGACGTCATCGACGGCAATGAATCCGACGCGCGAAAACACGTCCTGGTCTAGCTCGGCATTGTTCGGAAGAATCGCTCCGACTGCGTTCAAATGCGCGCCGCGCGAGAGCATGGACGCCTTCAGGAACGGCTCCCGAGCACGAGTCACCGTCGTGACAATGGGCGCTCCATCCGTCGCTTCCTCGACCGTCGTGGCTTCGGATACCTCGATGTCGAGCGCTTCCGAAACGGAACGACAAAAGGCACTACGCTTCTCCGGCGTTGGACTCCAGACGCGGAGACGCTTTAGCGGGCGGACCAGATGAACCGCCGCAACTTGGGCAAGTGCCTGCCGCCCACTGCCAATCATGGCCATCTCGTTCGCGCCCTCGCGGGCGACCCACTTTGTCCCGAGTCCCGTAATTGCCGAAGTGCGCAGTTGCCCAAGACTGTTTGCCTCCATCACCGCCAGCAAACGTCCTTCGTTTCCATCGAAGAGGACGAACACGGCCTTCGCACCTGCTGGCGTGTTGATCCAGTTCTTATAGCCGCAAAATCCCGAATCTGTCATCGCCGACCCGAGCGAATGCATCGACGACGTTGCTCCCAAGCTACCGAGAGCCTTTGCGACATTGAAAGCAGTGCCTTGCCCAAGCTGGCGTACACCATCCTCAAGCGCTGCAACTGTATCTTTGAGACTAACAAGCGAGGTGATATCCGCCTCGCTCAGCCAAACCGCCTCGTTATTCATCGTCACCTCTGCTAGTATAGAATTCATTTCTGACCGGGTTTTGGAGTTCCCCGATTCCGCTGATGGACACCTCAAACACATCACCCTCGCGCAAGTAGCGCGGTGGTTTTCGTGACATCCCCACCCCAGCGGGTGTCCCTGTCGCAATGACGTCGCCCGGGAGCAATTCAGTAAACGTCGACAAATACGCGACAAGTGACGGCACCGGGAAAATCATGTTTGCACCAGTGTCCTGCTGCACAATCTCGCCGTTTAACCGGCCTACTATGGTCATTTTTTCATAATTCGGCGCCTCATCACGGGTAACCAGCCACGGCCCGAATGCACCGGAGTTGACGAAGTTTTTGCCGGGAGTCGCCTGTGCCGAATGGCGCTGCCAGTCTCGCACCGAGTTCTCTGCGATGCAGGAGTAACCTGCCACATAATCCATTGCCTCCGCCTCGCTAACACGGCGCGCCACACGCCCAATAACGACCGCCAACTCCGCCTCGTAATCGAACTGCTCGGACTCCGGCGGCCGTACGACGAACTCACGATGCCCAACGAATGAGGAACTGAATCTCACAAAGACCGACGGACTGGACGGCACGGACATACCGGCTTCCTGGGCGTGCAAAAAATAGTTCAGTCCAACGCACAGTATCTTGTGAGGTTCCGTGATGGGCGGCAGAAGCGTTACGTCGTTAATTGAAATTGTTGAGGACGCGTCCGCAGCCATTGCGCGACGTTCGATGCCGGCAATACCCTCGGTCGCAAGCGCATCGCGCAGCGTTTTCACCGTCGGCGTCGCAAGGTCGACGATTCTCTCTCCGACCATCATCCCGTACGACGATTTTGGCTCTGCACTTGTGCGGTCGACGTAGCTGACCAGTCTCATCCAATGCCTCCTATGGAAATTTGGCTTCGCTGCCATGCCGGCCAGTTTGCAGTTTGCGCCTGGCACTGCCGCGAAGAAACGCGGTAGCGGGAACAGCAGTTGTTCCGGTATGGCTCAGGATTCGTCGCCGGCCTTAACGAACACACGTCCGCCTTCAATCCGCACAGGGTAACTGCGGATGTTTTCGGTAAGCGGCGCACACAGAGCAGCGCCCGTTCTCACGTCGAAACGGCCTTGATGAAGCGGGCACTCAATCTCATGCCCTTCTAGAAATCCGTCACAAAGTCTGGCGCTGCCGTGGGTACAGAGATTGGCCGTCGCATAGATTTGGTCATCCACACGGTACAGGGCAATTTCATCGCCATCGGCGATCACGACTACAGGAGCCTCGACCGAGACTCCGTCTGCAGCGTGGACATCCAACCACTGATTGCTCACGACACCCCTCCTTTCGCTTATCTGTGAACCCGGACACGAGTTGCTTCCTCATCATGGTGCAATTCTGTTGTTACCACGCCGACGGGACAAGAAATTGGCGGGAACAGCACTTGTTCCGATCAGGAGGGGTCTGGACCTGCCAGCCGTTCGTAGACATCTTCGAGCCATAATTTATGGCAACCGAGGAGGTCGGCATGAGCGGCAAGCGGTACACGTACGCGTTCAAGATCGAGGCAGTCAAACAGGTAACCGAACGGGGGGTCATTCGGTGGCGGATGTGGCGCAGCGGCTGGGCATCACGACCCACAGCCTTTACGCCTGGAAACTGAAGTTTGGCAGGCCCGACGCTTTGCGGCAGGCGGAGCTGGATCAGAGAGCCGAGGTTCGGCGACTGAAGGCCGAGCTCAAGCGCATGACCGAGGAGCGCGACATTCTAGAAAAAGCCGCCGCGTACTTTGCAGAGGGATAGCGGCAAGGTATCTCAAACTATTGACGGGGGCAAATTCGTTCGGTCACCTGCTACGCGCTGGCGTTGAAGGAACGGGCACCTACGGGGCTGACTTGGCTCGCGTACTAAGGGACTACGAAATTGAAGTGCTGGGAGTGAATCGCCCGGACCGGGCAGCGCGCAGACCCCGAGGGAAGTCCGATCCTACCGACTCGGAGAATGCGGCGCGATCGGTCCTTTCAGGAAGTGCAACGGCCATTCCAAAGACACGGTCTGGAGCGGTCAAAGCGATGCGAGCCGTCTCTGTTGCCAGGCGCAGCGCCGTCAAGGCGAAGCCGCAGACCATCAATCAGCTGCGGGCGCTGCCTGTCGCTGCACCTGCTGGCCAAGCGATGGCTCTCTTTGGCAGAAGAGCTCAAGGCGCTGGATGCAATGCGTGACCATTCGACCAACGAGCATGCCAAACGGCTCAGGGGACGGTTCGGTGTCGGACCGCAGACTGCGGCGATTCATGTAGCCGTTGCGGGCGACAACCCCGAACGCTTGAAAAGTGAGGCCGCGCTAGCGGTGTTATGCGGCGCAAGTCCCTTTCAGGCGTCGTCTGGCAAGACGATACGACACCACCCGAACAGAGGCGGAGATCGATCCGCGAACAACGCCTTGTGGACCATCGCCATGGTACGGATGCGGAGCGATCCCAGAACGAGGGCCTACGTTGAACGACGCACTGCCGCAGGTATGTCTAGCAAGGAAATCCATCGCCGCCTGAAGCGCTACATCGTCAGCAAGCTATATCCCCTCATCCTGGATGATCTCGCCAATTCGGCGCGTATCGCTTGACATAGGAGCGTCAATTCACCGATGGAGCGACTGTTCCGCAGTCCGAAAACCGAATGGGTACCCGCAACCGGATACATGACAGCGGTAGACGCACACCGCGACGTCAGATACTAACTGATGCACCGGTACAACTGGCTGCGACCTCAGCAGTTCAACAACGGCATCGCGCCGGCTGTTGCGAAAGAAAAACTTAACCCGGTGTCCAGCGCGAGTTGACTACTACAGAATGCGTTCTCCACGCGCCCGCACATAGTCCAGCTCCCAGACCTACAGAGTAGCTTGGTTTCTGTTCCCTACTGGAACAGCAGCTTTTCCGCACGGCGACTTGGACCGGCCAGCCTTTCGT
>NZ_AKXS01000245.1:0-6045 GCF_000282835.1 Pandoraea sp. B-6
CACAACGCCTGTCGGGCGCGCACAGCCGAGTGGCGCTCGCATGATAGACTTGCCCACCGCCCGGCGCTTGCCGATGCCTCGCCCCGGCGGGCGGCCGCGCATCGCCGTCACAGCCCTCGCCGTGCGCGCACCCTTGCCGGCCGCCGTCTTCATCTCCTTCGCGTCACACCATGTCCTCCTTCCCGCTCAATCCCGCTCAGAACGAAGCCACGCGCTATTTCGACGGCCCATGTCTCGTGCTGGCCGGGGCGGGCAGCGGCAAGACGCGCGTCATCACGCAAAAGATCGCCTGGCTGATCGAGACGAAGGGGTTCGAGCCGAAGCACATCGCCGCCGTGACCTTCACGAACAAGGCCGCCGCCGAAATGCGCGAGCGCGTGGCCAAGCAGCTCGAAGGCAAGCTGCTGACCACGCCGGGCAAGGAAGGCCGTAAGGTGCCTGTCAACCAGCTCACCATTTGTACGTTCCACTCGCTGGGCGTGCAAATCCTGCGGCGCGAGGCGGCGAACGTCGGGTTGAAGCCGCAGTTCTCGATTCTCGACGCCGACGACTGCTTCGGGCTGATTCAGGAGCAGTTGGGCACGACCGACAAGGCGATGATTCGCGGCGTTCAGACCGCCATCTCGCTCTGGAAGAACGGACTGGTCACCCCCGAGACAGCGCTGGCCGCCGCCGAAACCGCCGACGAACATCAGGCCGCCCTCGTCTATCGCAATTACATGGCCACGTTGCAGGCCTATCAGGCCGTCGACTTCGACGACCTGATCCGGCTACCCGCCCAACTCTTCGAACGCGACGAGGAAGTACGCGAGCGTTGGCAGAACAAGCTGCGCTACCTGCTCATCGACGAGTACCAGGACACCAACACCTGCCAATACCTGCTGCTCAAGCTGCTCGCGGGTCCACGCGCGGCGTTCACCGCCGTGGGCGACGACGATCAGGCGATCTACGGCTGGCGCGGCGCCACGCTGGAGAACCTCAAGCAGTTGCAGGTCGACTTCCCGACGCTCAAGGTCGTCAAGCTGGAACAGAATTACCGTTCGACGTCGCGCATTCTGACGGCGGCGAACAACGTCATCGCGAAGAATCCGAAACTCTTCGAGAAGAAGCTGTGGAGTGAGCACGGCCTGGGCGATCCGATCACGGTCACGGCGATGAACGACGAAGAGCATGAAGCCGAGTCGGTCGTATTTCGCTTGTCGGCACACAAGTTCGAGCGGCGCGCCGAGTTTCGCGACTACGCCATTCTCTATCGCGGCAACCATCAGGCGCGTATCTTCGAGCAAGTGCTGCGGCGCGAGCGCATTCCGTACGTGCTCTCCGGCGGCCAGTCGTTTTTCGACAAGGCGGAAATCAAGGATCTGTGCGCGTACCTGCGGCTGTTGGCAAACCCCGACGACGATCCCGCCTTCATTCGCGCCGTGACCACGCCGCGCCGGGGGGTCGGCAGCACCACGCTCGAAGTGCTCGGCAGCTTTGCGGGACAGGCCAAGGTCTCGCTGTTCGAGGCCGTCTACATGGGGGCGGTCGAGGCGCGGCTGCCGCCGCGCCAGCTCGAACCGCTGCGTGCGTTTTGCGACTTCATCCAGCGCATTGCAGCGCGCGCGGCGCGCGACCCGGCCAATGAAGTCATCGACGATCTGATGGAAGGGATTCACTACGAGGCGTATCTGTACGACACATTCGACGAGCGTCAGGCGCAATCGCGCTGGACCACCGTGCTCGAATTCCTCGAATGGATGAAGCGCAAGGGCACGCGGGGCGACGAGGCGCAGCCCACCGGCTTCGACAAGGCCGACGGCCTCGACGACGACGGCAAGAGCCTGATGGAACTCACGCAGACCATTGCGCTGATGTCGATGCTCGAAGGCCGCGACGGCGACGATCCCGACGCCGTGCGCCTGTCGACGCTGCACGCCTCGAAGGGGCTGGAGTATCCCCACGTGTTTCTCGTCGGCGTGGAAGAGGGCATCCTGCCGCACCTTCGCGAGGACGAAGAAGTTACCGCCGAAAAGATCGAGGAAGAGCGCCGGTTGATGTATGTCGGCATCACGCGTGCGCAGCGTTCGCTGCAACTGTCGTGGTGCAAGAAGCGCAAGCGGGCACGCGAAACCTATTCGTGCGAGGTCTCGCGCTTCGTGCCCGAGATGCAACTCGACGAAGCGCCGCCCCCGCCGCCCGAGGACGCGCCCATGTCGCCGAAGGACCGGCTCGCCAGCCTCAAGGCCATGCTCGCGGGCGGGGCGAACAAGACCCCATCCTCCTCGGGCGCCTGACTCGACGCGCGCCGACCACGCCCTACCTATGAATAGCCCCCGCGAGCGGGGGCTGGCTTGAGGAACGGCGACATCGTACCGGGGCTGTCGGCGGCGGCACGGCGTACCGTAAAGTCAATGCTTGCTGCTATTTGCCACTACCCGAAGACGTCTGATCGCAAGCGGCTGCCGGGCTCGACGCCACGACCATCCCGACCAGACCGGTCAAACAAAGCAGAACAGCAACCAACAGTTTCCGCATAGGCTCGCCTCCACTCGTCAGGTGAAGTTTCACTATAGAAGCGCATCCTGCCGATGACAAAGACATCTTGACCATCGGCGTGACGCGGGCGATAGTCGGTAGAAAACGGGCGAAACAA
Source organism: Pandoraea sp. B-6 (assembly GCF_000282835.1). Lineage (NCBI taxonomy): Bacteria > Pseudomonadati > Pseudomonadota > Betaproteobacteria > Burkholderiales > Burkholderiaceae > Pandoraea > Pandoraea sp. B-6. The sequence continues at coordinate 2,636 of NZ_AKXS01000245.1, forward strand.
AACGTGAATTGCCTTGATTTCGACCCAATGCCCACACCGCCCGCGCTCACGTGATGCGCTCGGCGCACACGGCGGCGGCGCGTGTGCGGCACCGATCCCAAGACTTTGTGGAGCTGGTGCGTGAAACTGCATATCCTGTCCGACCTGCATTTGTCCGTGGCGCCGTTGGCCATTCCCGAGGTGGACGCCGACGTCACGATTCTCGCCGGCGACATCGGCCGACCGGCGCAAGCCATCGAGTGGGCGAAAGCGTTGGGGCGCCCCGTCATCTACGTTCCCGGAAATCACGAGTTCTACGGCGCGACACTGGCGGGCACGCTGGCCGACTTGCGGCACCTGAGCGCGGGCACGAACGTGCATCTGCTTGAGCGACGATCGGAGGTGATTGGCGGCGTGCGCTTTGTCGGCACGACGTTGTGGACGGACTTCGCGTTGTACGATGCCGACGGCAAGCACGACGACGTCGTAGAGGAGTCACGCAAATTCGTACGCGACTTCACACGCATTCGCGTGGGCGATCCGGCGGTGCCGTGGGCGAATCTGCCGTTCTTCTCGCCGGACGACTGCGCGGCGCTGTGCCGTGAAAACGTCGCCTGGCTTGCGCGCGTGCTCGCCGCACCGCACGACGGCCCGACCATCGTGGTCACGCATCATGCGCCAACGCCGCAGAGCATCCATCCGCGTTTCGCAGGGTCGCTCGTCAATCCGGCGTTTATTTCGGATTTGACCTCATTCGTCGAAGCCTCCGAGGCGGCGTTGTGGATTCACGGCCATACGCACGATTCGTTTGACTACCGCGTCGGCGCGACCCGGGTGCTGTGCAATCCGCGCGGCTATTGCTTCGAGGGACGCGTCGAAAACGCGGCGTTCGATCCGACGCTGACGGTGCGGGTGTAATCCAGCCTCCCTCGCCATGGGTAGTTGGACGCTGCTCGTCGGACGCCAGAAACAAGAATCCCCGCCGAAGCGGGGATTCTTGTGGGTGCCGAGCGATTCACGCCAGACTTGGCGCTTGAGCGCTTACCTGACCGCTGACTTGGCGATTTACTTAGCCGCGCTCACCATGTAATCAACGGCGGCCTTGACGTCGTCGTCCGACGCGTTGGCGGCACCGCCCTTCGGTGGCATGGCGTTCAGGCCATGGAGGGCCGCGTTGTGCAGCGTATCGATGCCGGTGGCGATGCGCGGGGCCCATGCGGCCTTGTCGCCGAACTTCGGGGCGTTCATCACGCCGCTCGCGTGGCAGGCCATACAAACGGTGTTGTAGAGCTTCTTGCCCGCTTCGAGATTACTGCCTGCGCCGGCGGCGGCCGGGGCGGCGGTCTTGAGCGAGGCCATCGCGGCAGCGGCGGCGGCGGCTGTGCTGGCGTCGGCGCCGGAAGCTGCATCGGGTGCCGCCGATGCCGGGGCGGGCGCTGCAGCGCCCGACGCGGGCTGTGCCGGGGCAGCCGGTTCTTGCAACTTGCCGCCGGAGGCGTTGGCCATGTAGACGATCGCTCGGCCGATTTCGTAGTCCGTCACGTCGGCGGGGCTGGTGCCGCCACGCGCGGGCATGGCGCCTTTGCCGGCGAGAGCGATCTTGAGCATGCCATCGTAGCCCTGTGCGATGCGCGGCGCCCAGTCGGCCGTGCCGACTTTCGGCGCGCCGGCTGCGCCCGATGCGTGACAGGCGGCGCAGACGGCTTTGTAGAGTTGTTCGCCGGTCTGATAGACGCGTGGTGCGTTGGCGTCCTTGATATCGACCTTGGCGACGGGCGCGATGCGCTCGGCGATGGCCTGTTCGGTCATGGCGGAACTGCCGGCACCGGTCAGGGCGTTATTGCCGACGTAATTGACCAGCAGGACGATGATGACGATCGGAACCAGGAAACCCGCAACGACGGCGGCGATGAGCTGCTTGGGTGTTTTGATCAGAGACTCATGCTCGTTATGTGCTTCACTCATGCGGGATCTCTCAATAGTATTTTTGTGGAAACCGAGTGCATCACCCCGGGCGGCTGGCGCCATCCGGTCAAAATATCGGGCCATTGTAGCAACAAACCCTTGACCGATGACACGCCAAGGCGGTGCGCAGACGCCGCAAAAGTCCCGTGTTTTCCCTAGCTTACGCGAAAGCCAAAGCGGTGTTCCGCGTGCTTCGTGCGCGAAGTGCGGGGGTACTGCATGTACAGTAAATCCGCGCTCACGCGGCGCTTGGCAACGAATTGCCGCATTGTGTGGCGAGACGATGCACAGGGCATGGACGGCGCGCGGCAAAACCGCTATGCTTCTACCTCTTTGCCTACCGGTCGCGCGTTCGCGCCTTCTCCCCCGGTGGTCAGCATAGCGCCCGTAGCTCAGGGGATAGAGTATCGGCCTCCGAAGCCGAGGGTCACTGGTTCGATTCCAGTCGGGCGCGCCAATCAAATCAAGCACTTACATCCGCTCTCATTCTGCATTCGGCGGGCATCCGGAATATGCGGCGCCGCCGGAATTGAACGCCTTGATGGCTCCGTGTCCGAAGACTCGGACGGACATTCCTACGTCCGGCGTGCATATGCTCGTCGCCAATGACCTGATACAAAAAGACGGCGGGCCGCAATGGCTCGATAGGTGCTTGCCGCCCGGCAGGATGATTGTCCGGACAGCTGAACGGCGCTGGCCCAACGGCAACGCGGTGTGCGCTGCCAACGGATTCCCAAAGTTTGTCCAGAAGGAAGATGGGTTCGGCTGGGCCGCGCCGCGCCATCCTGACGCGGCTGAAAGGGCAAGAATGGCCGACCAGGCGCGAACCGCCATCTGGCCGCCTGAAGCCTCACCGCCCACTTCACCGCGGGACACCGTCGCAGGGAAACGTCACCCTTATAGCGAGTTACCTTCCTTTGTATTACATTCGGTGTCCTATGCGCACTCAAATAGCGCACGCACCGATGCTCATCCATCGAAATAGGCGCGGTCTTCCTGAGCATTGGCGTCCCATGTCTGCCGTAGTGCGGGGGAAAGGCCGTAGCTTCTCGGTCACCGGTCGCCATGCACGGCGCGATACGAGAGATTATTCGTGGTCCAAGGCAAACTCGGGTGCGCAGCCCGTCAGGCGCAGCTCGCCGCTACGACGTCGGTGACGTCTTCGGCTCCACATTTCGGCTTTGTGCCGGCGCGACGTCCAGCCCGAGGACCGACGGGTCAGGGGTTCATTCGAACGGTCGGGAGCACGGCCATTGCGCTGGCCCTCGCCGGGGCTGCAGCCCCTGTCTGGGCCGCGGCCTGCACGCCCAGCGACACCAGCGGCTGCGGTGCACCGGGCGGCGACGGTTTCCCGGGTCGAAGCGGCGCGGGCGGCGCCGGAAATGGCCAGGGCGGCGGCTCCAGCCACCTCGACGCCAGCACCGTGACGGTACAGGACCCGGGAAGCTGGGGGGCCCTCGGTACCG
>NZ_KB290553.1:0-371 GCF_000282835.1 Pandoraea sp. B-6
CCGCGGCGCGGGCGTCGTCGACCGTGGCGGCGGGGGCGCGCGAGGCGACCTCGCCGTCCAGCGGATTGCGTCGCTCGAACGTGGCGCCGTGTGTGGCGCCGACGCGCTTGCCGGCGATCAACATCGTCAGCGCTTTGGGATCTTGCTGGGCTTGCATGGTGTTTTGTCTCCTGGCTCGGTAGTTCGTCTCGGGATGGCACGCGCCGTGCGTCATGTCACCACGATCTCGACAAGACGCGTCTCGCCGCTCGCGAGTGCCTGCGACAGGACGCCGTGCAACTCGCCGCCCTGCGCGACGCGTTGCGCGCGCACGCCCATGCCTTCGGCCAGACGCACGAAATCCAGATCGGGCAGATCGGTCCCCTGCACCG
>NZ_KB290553.1:832-19108 GCF_000282835.1 Pandoraea sp. B-6
GTTCATCGTGTAGAACGTGCCCGGCTGCGAGAACGGCAGGTATTGCTGCATGACAGAGCGTGCGCTCGGCGCCTCCTCGACGACGATGTCGTGCGCCGCGCGAACGCTCGCGAGCGTTTGCAGTGCGAAGGCCGTCGACATGCGCTCGCCTGCCGCGTTCGGCAGCGCCACCGGCGGCATGCTGCGCGGCGGCGGCAACGCGCGCTCGCCGGGCACCTCACGCGCAAGCAAGGCTTCGACACCGAGTCGCACGTTACCGACGACGGAGGCGCCGACCGGCGTCCACGCGGCCACGCCCGGATCTTCGATCAACTGGAACAGCGAAGCGCCCTCGGGCACGTGCGGCCCGGTCCCTTCCACGTGATACGTGAACGCCGGGGCGCCAATCACAAGAATCAGATCGTGACCGCCCAGCAGATCGACGATCTTCTCGCGCATCGGCGGCAGGAAGCCGGCAAACAGCCGGTGATCTTCCGGGAACGCGCAGCGCGCGGACATCGGTGCGGTGAAGACGCGCGCGTGATGCCGCTCGGCCAACGCGCGCACGGCATCGAACGCCCCCGCGCGGTCAATCGACGAGCCGACCACGAACACCGGACGCAAGCATGCATCGAGCGCCGCCCCCAGTTGGGCAAGTGCGAACGGATCGGGCTGCACCCGCGTGCTCACCTGACGCGGTGGCAACGCCTCGGCCGGCCGGTCCCAATCATCGACCGGAATGGAGACGAAGACCGGCCCCTTCGGTTCCTGCATGGCGATGTGATAGGCGCGGGCCAGCGCCATCGGCACGTCTTCGGCGCGCGCCGGCTCCAGACTGAACTTGACATACGGTTGCGGCAGCTCGGTCGCACGCACCGACGCAAGGAACGGATCGAACGGGAGAATCGAGCGCGCCTGCTGTCCGGCCGTCACGATGAGCGGCGTCTGGTTCCTGTAGGCGGTAAAGATGTTGCCCATCGCGTTGCCGACACCGGCGGCCGAGTGCAGGTTGACGAACGCCGCGTTGCCGCTCGCCTGCGCATAACCATCGGCCATGCCGACAACGACGGCCTCCTGCAGGCCCAGCACGTACTCGAAGTCCGGCGGGAAGTCGCGGAACAACGGCAGCTCAGTCGAACCGGGGTTGGCGAATACCTTTGTCATGCCATGGCGGCGCATCAGATCGATGACCACCTCACGAACCGTCAGGGTCTGCGGGTCGCCGGCGCGTTGGCCGGCACGAAGTTCTCGGCTGTCTTTCATGGGGGCTGTCGTCTCCTGCCACCGTCGACGGGCGAACGCGTGACGGCGGGCGGTTGTCGTAGCTCGGGCCGCGCGATCAGGTGCGGGTCTCGGCGAGCGTTTCGACGAGTATAGGGAGTCGATATATGCACCGGAATTGCTTTTACGTGCCGAAGTCATTACGATTTTGCATGGCTTATGCGCCGCCCTGCTGCCACGTTGCCGGAGCGGCGCTCGGTCTCGTTCCGACCTCTGGACTGCCCTCCCCCCCATGAGCCTCAATCTCCAGCAATTGCGCGCTTTCACGACCATCGTCGAGACCGGCAGTCTCGGACGCGCCGCGACCGAGCTGCATCTCACGCAGCCCGCGCTGAGCCGTACCATCAAACGGCTCGAAGCCGATCTCGGCGCGCCGCTGTTCGAGCGTCACAGCAAGGGGATGGCCTTGACGGCATTCGGGCAAGCGTTGCTGCCGCACGCCATATTGCTCGAGCGCGAAGCCGAGCATGCGCGTGAAGAAATCGATGCGCTGCGCGGCCTCGCGAAAGGCACGATCAAGGTCGGCGCGGTCGGCGCCATCGCCAGCCATGTGCTGCCGCTCGCGGTCGAGCGCGTGCTCGACCGCTGGCCGAACCTGCGCGTGGAAATCATCGAAGGGGTTTGGGACCGGCTCGCCCAGGGACTGATGCACCACGAGATCGATCTGGCGCTCTCGACTGTGGCCCCCGACACCGATGACATCGTCGCGATCTCCGACTGCCATTGGAAGGACGACAGCTATGTGGTCGCCGCGTGCGACCATCCGTTGCGCCAGCGCGGCACGCTCACACTGGCCGACACACTCGGGGAACGCTGGGCGATTCCGCCGCGCGGCACCGCGCCATACGCGCATGTGGAAAGCGTGTTCGCCTCGCATGGGCTGGCGTTGCCCAACATTGTCGTGGAGACGCGCTCCGTCCCGGTGCTCAAGAGCATGGTCGCGCGATGCGGCTTTCTGACGTGGATGCCAGAGCCGATGTATGACGTCGAAGCACGCGCGCGTGTGATGGACACCCTGCCGATCCCGACCGTTCACGCCACGCGCACGCTCACGGCCTTCCGCCGCCGTCAGGGGATCTTGCCAAGCCCCGCCGCCAAGCTGCTCGACGAACTGCGTCGGCTGACGGCGCCCGGCTGATGCCGTGGGCGCCGGTCAGCCGCCCGCTGCCACGATCTGCGCGCGGTGGTACGGCGTGCCGCCGTACTCTTTGGGGCCGTGAATCGTCTCGACACGCTCGATGCGCCACGGCACCGGGCGCGTGAAGCGAGGGCCATCGAAGGCGAACGTGTGGAACTCGCCGTTCTCACCGCACGCGTCGACGTGCGCCGGCAGGTCCGCCAGCAGCGAGGCATCGTATTCGCGGCCGACGAATTCCGGCCCGAGGTGCCGACCGTCCACACAGACGATCACCGCCCGATAGCCCAGCGAGATGAATTCGTGCGCGAGTGTCAGGCGCTCGCGTTGCCACAGCGGCAATACGGCGGTCATGCCCGCCGCCGCGCAGACCTTCTCTTCCCAATCGCGGTGCGGCTGCAAATCGATATCGCCGAACAAGCCGTGCGTGATGCCCTCGGCACGCATCGCCAGCAAGCGGGCGACGAACGCCGCCTCGTATTCGCGCCAGCCGGCATGGCCGACGTCGAGCGCGATGCCGAGTGCGTCCGCCTGCGCCTGCATCAATTCACGCGGCAAACCATGCGAGCGCGAGCTGTCGCCCGTTTCGTCGAACATCGCAAGCAGACGACGCACCTCGTAGTGCGGCTCGCCGCGCGTGTCGCCAGACAATGCGTGATGCAGGGCAAGGCAGGAATCCTTGCCGCCGCTCCAGGAGAAAAAGGCGGGGGTGGGCATGCGGTCTCGCGAAAAAGGGGTCACACCAAAACAAAGCGGACCCCGCAGGGTCCGCCTTCGATACTCGGGGGGGCCGTGCGATGTTGGCATCGTCACCGCCCCCACACGTCGCACTCAATGCGAGCGGATCATCGTGCCGAATGGCTGTTCCGTCAGGATTTCGAGCAGCACCGAATGCTCGATGCGGCCGTCGACGATGTGCACCGACTTCACGCCGCTCTTCGCAGCGTCGAGTGCCGACGAGATCTTCGGCAGCATGCCGCCCGAGATCGTGCCGTCGGCGAATAGGTCGTCGATCTCGCGCGCCGACAGGTCGGTCAGCAGATTGCCGTCCTTGTCCATCACGCCCGGGATGTTGGTCATCATCACCAACTTCTCGGCGCCCAACACCGTGGCGAGCTTGCCGGCCACGAGGTCGGCGTTGATGTTGTACGCCTGGCCATCTTCCCCAACGCCGATCGGCGAAATCACCGGGATGAAAGCGTCGTCTTGCAGCGCACGCACCACGGCCGGATTGATCGAGTCGACTTCACCGACGAAACCGATGTCGAGCAGCTTGCCGGCGTTTTCGCGATCCGGAATCAACATCTTGCGCGCGTTGATCAGGCCGCCGTCCTTGCCGGTGAGACCCACCGCCTGGCCGCCGTACTGGTTGATCAGCATGACGATGTCCTGCTGGACTTCGCCGCCGAGCACCCACTCAACCACTTCCATCGTCTCTTCGTCGGTCACGCGCATGCCCTGGACGAACGTGCCCTGCTTGCCGATCTTCTTGAGCGCCTGATCGATCTGCGGACCGCCCCCATGCACCACCACCGGGTTGATGCCCACGAGCTTGAGAAGAATGACGTCGCGCGCGAAGCCTCGCTTCAGGCGCTCTTCGGTCATTGCGTTGCCGCCGTATTTAATCACCACGGTCTTGCCGTGATATTTGCGGATATACGGCATCGCCTCAGCCAGAACTTCGGCCTTGAGAGCAGGAGCGATGTCGTCGATGGAAGACGGTTGCAGATCGGACATGGCGGGAAGGTTTTTCGCAGGTGGACCAGAAACACGGCGAATTGTACAGCCAAGGCGCCCGGCCGTGCGGGGCTTTGACGGGATTCGACAGGGTCTGGGACTTGCGTCGGTCGATGCCCATGGCGACCCTTCGTCACATGCGGGGCGGCAACCGCAAATGCGGCGATTCTCGCCCCGTCAGCGGCGCAGGGCCGCGCGTGCGTATCTCCCCTTTGGCCTCTCCATGCACGCCCGTCAGCGGCCGATTTTTACCGCGTCCCCTTTCGCTCCCGATTTACGCGCTGCGCCCCCCCGCCAGAGGCCAGCCCCTGACAACGCCGCCGCTGTTGCAGTTGTGCAACTCGTTTCGCCGCGGGGCACCTGTCTATGCCCCGCCTGTCTTCGCGCGGCGCTGCTTGCGGCCGGTGCGGGAATCAGCGGCACCGCCGCCGCCCGTGCGACGTCCGCCAACCTCACCAACCCCACCGACCTCGCGACCATTGCCAATCCCGACTGACCCCGGCCGACGGCCCGGCACCCCGGGCGCGCCAGGCGCCGGTGACGGAGGCCGCCCCCCCGTGTAACGGGCGCCCACCCGGCCGCCGACACCCGCCGTGCCGCGAAACATCAGCTTCTGCCGGGTACCGAGCGTCTTGTTGGCCATGGCCCGAACCGCCGGCGCTCTATTGACTATGGGCGGCGCCGTGCGCCATGCCGGCCATACCGCTCATACCATTCATACCACTCATGCCGGCGCCCGCAGGCCCGCTCGCCGTCAGGTCGAGCACAGGGATCTGAACCTGCTGCTCGGACATCTTGTGATCGGCGGATTCGAAGCGCAACGTGACCGGTACGGTGTCGCCCTTCTTGAGCGGCGTCTTCAGGTCGCTGAGCATGATGTGATAGCCGCCCGGCTTGAGCTGCACGGGCTGATTGGCCGGCAGCGGCAAACCGCTCGGCAGGGCGCGCATTTTCATGAGCGTGCCTTCGAGCTTCATTTCATGCACTTCGGCGTTTGCGGCGGCGGGGGTGCTCACGCCCACGAGCGTGGTCGCCCGAGGCGCCTGCAACGTCATGAAAATGCCGGTCGCACTCTGACCCGGCACGGTGCCGCGTGCCCACGCGTCGGACACCGTCACCTGCCCCACCTGTGCGTAGGCCGAAGCCATGCCGAGACTCAGTGCGGCAACTGCCCATAGCTTGTGCTTCATGCAAACTCCTTATCGTTGTCGACGGAAGGCTTCCGCCCTGTATCGCATGAGAGGTTACGCGACACCCTGCCGCGCGAGACGTGGATGCTCATTGTAGTCGCGCCCCGCCTCACGCGGGAACGCGTTGCGTGATGCCGATCATCGGCGCCTCATCGGTTCTTCATCGGCACCCATGCGGCAGAGTGTCGCAGCGCCCTGCGACGCGGGATAGGCCGTGACCCGGACTTGGTACACTTGTCGTATGACCCATTTCCCCATCGAGCGAGCCAACGTCGTTCAGCTCTTCTGGTTGCGCTGTCTGGCCATCGTCGGCCAGTTGGCGACGATCGGCGTCGTGCAACTCTGGCTCGGCGTACGTCTGCCGCTCGAGCCGATGCTCACCATCATCGCCCTCGAAGTGCTGTTCAACGTCCTCACGTGGGTGCGCACGCGGCGAGGTATCGAGCGCGCCCGGCGCCGCACCGATCTGGACCTGATGAGCCAATTGCTCGTCGATCTGGCCGCGCTCACGGCGCTGCTGTTCTTCTCGGGCGGCGCGACCAACCCGTTCGTCTCCCTCTTCCTGCCGGGCCTGGCGATCGCCGCCGCCGTGCTGCCATGGCGCAACGCGTCGCAACTGGCGCTGCTCTCGCTGGTCGCGTATGGCGCGCTGAACTTTCAGTACGTGCCGCTCGATCTGGCAGACCCGGGCAATCTGCTGCGCCTGCATCTGGCCGGCATGTGGGTCAACTTCGTGGTCAGCGTGCTCGTGATCGCGTGGTTCGTTTCGCGGATGTCGCGGGCCTTGCGCGCGCGCGACGCGCAACTCGCCCGCGCCGAACAGCGGCTGCTGCGCGACGAGCGGATGGCCGCTCTCGGCGCTCAGGCCGCGAGCGTGGCGCACGAACTCGGCACCCCGCTCTCGACCATGGCCGTGGTCGTCGGCGAACTGCGCAGCGAGAGCCTGGGCAATGCCGCGTTGAAGCCCTACGAGCCGGATCTGCAGACGCTTGAACAACAGATCGCGCTGTGCAAGAGCGCCATCGGCCACGTGCAGACGCGTGCGGCGGCACCGGTGCGGCAGGCGTTGGCCGAATGGTTGCCGGCGTTCACCACGCAATGGCGCTTACGGCATCCGCAAGTCCAGTTCCAGATGCGCGTGCCGCCAAAGTTGACCGCGCGCATCGAAGACACCGTGCAAGTTGGCCAGATCCTGACCATCGTGCTTGATAACGCCGCGTATTTCAGCCCGTCGTCGGTCACCCTCGACGTGGCGGTCACGCCGGACGACATCCGCTTCACGGTCTGCGACGAAGGCCCCGGCATGACCGCCGAGCTGCGTACCCGGCTGGGAAATTCACCCGTCATGAGTACGCACGGCGGACAAGGCATGGGCCTGTATCTGGCCTTTGCCAGTGCCCAGCGTCTCGGCGGCGACATCGTCCTCACCCCCAACACGCCGCAAGGCACGCGCGCCGAGCTGCGCCTGCCGATGGCCACTTTCCTCTTCGGCTCGCGGAGTCAGACATGAACGCCTCCCACTTCCTTCTTATCGACGACGACGTCGTTTTCGCCGAAACGCTCGCCCGCGCGCTGACGCGGCGCGGCTATGACGTGCAGATCGCCGCCGACAGCGCCGCGGCGCTGCTCGCGGCGCGCACGCGCCAGTTCGACCTGATCTCGGTCGACCTTCATCTGGGTCACGACTCGGGACTGCCGCTCATCGCGCCATTGCGCGCGTTGCAACCGAAATCACGCATGCTGGTGCTCACCGGCTACGCGAGCATTGCGACGGCGGTGCAAGCCGTCAAGGATGGCGCCGACAACTACCTGGCCAAGCCGGCCAACGCCGACACCATCCTCGCGTCGCTGCGCAGCGATGCGAGCGAGACCCAGGCCGACGAAGCCATCGAAAACCCCTCGCCGCTGTCGGTCGCGCGCCTCGAATGGGAGCACATTCAACGCGTGCTCACCGAGCACAACGGCAACATCTCCGCCACGGCACGCGCGCTGAACATGCATCGGCGCACGCTGCAGCGCAAACTGCTCAAGCGTCCGGTGAAGCAGTAACGCCCATCGTCAAATCGTCAAACGCAAAAAAAGGCCCCGAGGGGCCTTTTTCACATTGCAACGAACGTCACGCCATCACAGCACGTAGCGCGACAGATCTTCGTTCTGCGCCACTTCCTCGAGGAAGCGATTGACGTAGCCGGCGTCGATCGACACCACTTCGTTCGCCTGCTTGCCGGCGTTGTACGAGATGTCCTCGAGCAGCTTTTCGATGACGGTGTATAGACGTCGCGCCCCGATGTTTTCCGTCTTCTCGTTCACAGAGAAAGCGATTTCCGCGAGCCGCTTGATGCCGTCCGGCGCGAAGTCGAGCGTCACGTCTTCCGTGGCGAGCAAGGCCTGATACTGCTTCACGAGGCTGGCATCCGTCTGCGTGAGGATCGCTTCGAAATCCTGGACCGACAGCGATTCGAGTTCGACGCGAATCGGGAAGCGGCCCTGCAGTTCCGGAATCAGATCGCTCGGCTTGGCCAGATGGAACGCCCCGCTCGCGATGAACAGAATGTGATCCGTCTTGATCATGCCGAACTTCGTGCTCACGGTCGTGCCTTCCACGAGCGGCAGCAGGTCGCGCTGCACGCCCTGACGCGACACGTCGCCGCCACCCACTTCGCTGCGCGTGGCGATCTTGTCGATTTCGTCGAGGAACACGATGCCGTTCTGCTCGACGTTGCGCAAGGCCAGTTGCTTGACCTCCTCGTCGTTGAGCATCTTCGACGCTTCTTCGTCGGTCAGCACCTTGAGCGCGTCCTTGATCTTGAGCTTCTGGCGCTTCTTGCGCTGGTTGCCCAGATTCGCGAACATGCCCTTGATCTGCTCGGTCATCTCTTCCATGCCCGGCGGGCCCATGATCTCCATGCCCTGCGCCGGAATTTCCACTTCCAATTCGACTTCCTTGTCGTCGAGCTGACCTTCGCGCAGACGTTTGCGGAACGTCTGGCGCGTGGCGTTATCCTCGCTGCTGGCCTCGACCTCGTGCGACGCCGAACCGAAACGGATGTCGCGCGACGACTCGCGCCCGCTCGGCAGCAACAGATCGAGAATGCGATCCTCGGCGCGATCTTCCGCCGTGGTGCGCACCTTCTTCATTTCAGCTTCACGCGTCTGCTTGATCGCGATTTCCGCGAGGTCGCGCACGATGCTGTCCACGTCGCGCCCCACGTAGCCGACTTCGGTGAACTTGGTCGCCTCGACCTTGATGAATGGCGCGTCGGCCAGCTTGGCCAAACGGCGCGCGATTTCGGTCTTGCCGACACCGGTCGGACCGATCATCAGAATGTTCTTCGGCGTGATTTCCTGACGCAGGGGATCGGCCACCTGCTGACGGCGCCAGCGGTTGCGCAACGCCACCGCGACGGCCTTCTTGGCCTTGTGCTGGCCGATGATGTGTTTGTCGAGTTCGGAAACGATCTCTGAGGGGGTCATATGGGTCATGACGTTCGCCAAATTAGGGGGTTCGCACGGAGGGTGACGTCCGGCCGGTCACCTGCCGACCGGCCAATCGTGCCGCAGGAGGGAGGCCCGCTGCGGCACGCGCGTCGTCACTGCGCTGCCTTCGGGGGCAGCGCCTCGATGATGTGATTGCCGTTGGTGTAGATGCACATTTCGCCCGCGATCGTCAGCGCCTTCTTGACGACTTCCGCCGGCGTCAGGTCCGTGTTCTCGACCAGCGCGCGGGCGGCCGCCTGGGCGTACGATCCGCCCGAACCGATCGCGGCAACGCCACCCTCCGGATCGAGCACATCGCCGTTGCCGGTGATGACCAGCGTGGTCTCGGCATCGGCGACGATCATCATCGCTTCGAGCCGGCGCAGCATGCGGTCGGTACGCCAATCCTTGGCCAGTTCCACCGCCGAGCGCGTCAAATGCCCCTGGTGCTTCTGGAGCTTCGCCTCGAAACGATCGAGCAGCGAGAAGGCATCGGCCGTCGCACCCGCGAAGCCAACCATGACCTTGCCGTCGTAAATCGTGCGAACCTTGCGGGCGGTGCCCTTCATCACGATGTTGCCGAGGGTGACCTGACCGTCGCCGCCAAGCGCGACCTGATCGCCGCGCCGAACGCAGACGATGGTGGTGCCGTGATATTGCTCCATGCCTGTTCCTTTTCGGGGGGCGACGTGCGCCCCGTAACGATTGGCCCGGCCGCGCGCGCCACACAATCGTGACGACGTGCCCGACCGGGCGAGATGTCACTGTAGTTTAGGGCAATCGAAAGAATATCAAGAGGCGTCGACGGCAACACGCCCGCCCCGCTTGACGCCCTCGAGGCGATGCCGCACAACGTGGCATGGATCGTGAAATTCGCGCGGCAATGCGCCGCGCGAATCGTCTACTGCGAGGAAATTTCTCGGAAATTACTCCGTTTTTGCGGCACGATCCCGCTCAGAACGTGGTGCGCAAACCCACGCGAACCGAGCGCCCCCCCTGCGGCGCAATGTCGCGCAGCACCGAGCTGGCCAAACGTACCTCCTGGTTGGTCAGGTTCTCTCCCTTCAAGTACGCCAGCCACTGCGCGCCACCCGCCTTGAACTGATAGGTGAGCGCCGCACCGAGCGTGGTGTAGCCACGGGTCGTCAGATCGTTGGCGGGCACGCGGCCTTGAGGACTGGCGTGCACCATTTCCAGTCGCGCGCCCCAGTGACCCAACGCATAGGCAAGCGCCGCCGTCAGACGCAATGGTGCGATGCGCGGCAGCGGTTCGCCCGTCTCGCGGTTGCGCGCGATTGTGTAGTCGCCGCGCAGTTCGAGATCGAGGTTGCCGTGACCGCGCCAAAGGCGCGCACGGCCTTCGGCTTCCATTCCGTAGAGGTCGGCTGGCACACCCGCGTACTGATAGACCGGCAAACTCTGGCCGCCCTCATCGATCGTGCGCCCCGTATTGTTGAGTGCGATGAAGTTGTTGAAGCGGCTGTAGAAGAGACCGACGCTGGCCTTGTTCGGGCCCTGCTCATAGCGTAGCGACAGGTCCGTCGAAAACGCCTTTTCAATCGCGGCCTGCGGACTGCCGATTTCCCAGACCCCGGTCGCCAGGTGCGGGCCGTTCGCATACAGCTCGTAGAACGTGGGCGCGCGCTCGGTGTACGAGGTGTTGAGCGCGACCGACCACGCGGGGGCCAATGCGAAGACCGCACCCGCCGACACGCTGCCCGGCGTGAAGTCGCGCGACGGCAGATTGTCGAAGCGCTCATTACCGCCCGCCGTCGGCTTGACGCTCGAGTGCTCGATGCGCGCGCCGAACGAGAGCTTGATCGCCGGATGCATCGCCCACTCTTCGAGGGCAAACAGCGCGACATTGCGCGTGTCGCTCTTCGGCACAAAGGCCTCTTCACCTAGCGCGGAGAAGGTGTTCTGCGAGAACTGCACGCCCACGGCGCCGTCGAGTGGCCCGAGCTTCGCGTGACGCGCTTCGATACGGCCTTCGTAGCCGTGATTCTTGAAGGTCGTTCCCGTCTCGCCGTTTTCGATTTCCTTGTGCTCGTAATCGGTGTAGCCAAAGTTGAACTTGAGAGCGGTGATCGGGCCGCTCAGGTCGCGGATCTCGCTGGCCAATGCCAAACGCTGCTGCCGCAGCCGAATGCGTGTGTCCGCCTCGGCCACGGTGCCGTAATCCGAGTCGTAACCGGAGTACGACAGGCCCGTATAGCCGTCGGCCCACGTCCACGACGCACCGACAGCCGCGCCACTCACCTGCCCCTGGCTGTTGGGCAAGGTGCCCGACGGTTGCGGCGTGTCCTCGTCATCGCGGCCGCGTTGTTGCGCCGAACGGGCGAAGCCGGGAATGCGCAGGTCCGCGCTTTTTCGGGCGAAGCCGTCAACGTGGAACGCGAACTCGCCGTTGCCGAATTCAAGTTGCGCGGCCCCGGCACGTTCGCGGTTCGCACCGCCATAGCTGAAGTCCGTCGCACCGGAAATGCCGGTGATGGATTCTCGCGGAATGCGGTTGTCAATGGTGTTGATCACGCCGCCGACCGCATTGCCGCCGTAGAGCAGTGCCGCAGGGCCCCGCACGACTTCTACGCGTTCGATCGTCAGCGGATCCTGCGCCACGGCGTGATCGTAGGATAGCGACGAGGCGTCGAGCGCCGCCGTGCCGTTCTGCAACACGCGAATGCGGTCGCCGTCGAGGCCACGAATGATGGGGCGGCTGACGTTCGGGCCGTACGATGTGGCCGACACGCCCGGCAGCCCGTCAAGCGTCTCGCCCAACGTGCCTGCACGGCGCAACGCCAGCGCCTTCCCGTCGAGTTCAGTAAGTGGCACGGTCAAGTCGGCAGCGGCGCGCCCAAGCGGATTGCCGGTCACGAAGGTGGTTGGCAACGTCACTTCAGGCCTCGCCGGGACGGCAGCGGCAGACGTTGCTTCCAAGGGTGCATCGGACACATCGGCCGCCTGCACGGACGCGCTTGCCGCAGCGAGCGCGCTGAACGTCAGCGCTGCGGCGAGCGGGCGCGGCGAGTTCACGGGCCACGGGCGGCGTGCCCGGCGGGAAGCCGAAGGGGCCTCGATGGGGAAAGCGGGGGCTAGCAAGGGCGTCGCGCGCTCACGCGCGGCGTTCAAAGCAGAAAGTGCCATGTCGGTATCGGGTGTGTTGGGTCGGTGCGCGGGAGCCTCGTCAACGGGCTCCCGAGGATTCCGGGCCTCGGCGCGAACGAAGCCCCGCCGCGTCGGCGATGATGGGCCGACGAGCGTGCAGCCGCCGCCATCGCGGGCCCGAAGGCTGCGAGGGTCGGTACGGACCGTGGCAGGGATTCGCGCAGTCAGCGCGGAGAAGTTCGAATGGCGCGAATACGCGTGGCGTCAGATCGCGAGCGGCGGTGCGCGGGAGTCGAACGGTCGTCGGTGAACGCTCGGGTGACGGCGCCCGGTCGCGCGCTGGGGGAGGCTCGCGATGACGGTATCGCTTCCCCACGACAGGACGGCCACGGCCATGGCCGCGGCCAGCGTGGCGCCTTCGAACAGATGGCAATGGTGGTGGGAGTTGCCGAAATCGACGGACACCGTGCCGACCGCTTGGGCGCGACCGTCTGCGGCCATCGCGAGATCCGCACCTCCCGCCTCGTCCGGATCATTCGCCTCGCCCGCCGCTGACCGGCTCGCATCTGCCGAAACCGGCGGCACGCCGGACAACCTTCGGGCATGCAGAATTTCGTGTTGCAGCCCCCAGATCTGTACGCCGATCAGCGCAACGATGAGCCACGCGACCCAACCGCTTCGCCCACACCCCACCCGCGTGCGCAAACGCGCGCGCCAAAAGCGAGAAGCGGATTCGATAGACGGCATAGGCGGCCACAATTGCAACTGAGTTGCAATTGTGGCATAAAGTTGGCTCGACGGCGAGCGTCAGCAAGCGTTGCGTGCAAGCCACAGTTCCGGGAGGAACGGGCCGCGGTCGACCGGACGACGTCAAAAAACGGCAACAAAAAAGGCACGTCGAGACGACGTGCCTTTGGCAAACCGGGCGCCGACGGACCTGACCTGCCGCCACCGCGCGGCGTCGGGCCGGTTGTGCGATGCGATCAGTCGCCGAACAGCTTCTGACGCAATTCGCGACGCTCTAGCGCTTCGAGCGACAGGGTGGCGGTCGGGCGGGCGAGCAGACGCGGAACGCCGATCGGCTCTCCGGTTTCTTCGCACCAGCCATATTCGCCCGATTCGATGCGAGCGAGCGACTGTTGCACCTTCTTCAGCAGCTTGCGTTCACGATCGCGGGTACGCAGCTCAAGCGCGTGCTCCTCTTCAATCGTGGCGCGGTCGGCCGGATCCGGGACGAGAATGGTTTCGCGCAGGTTCTCGGTGGTTTGACCGGCGTTACGCAAAATGTCAGCCTGCAGGTTTTCCAGACGATCCTTGAAGAAGGCGAGTTGATCTTCATTCATGTAGTCCTTCTCGCCCATCTTCAGAATTTCGGCCTCGGTCAAAAGTCTTTTCTTGCTCATGGGTTTTTGTGGCGTCTCTTTCGGATAGTCCGGTGACGCCCCTGCAGCGAGTGGGACGTCTTGCTTACCGGCGATGCCGCGGGCGGCTTCTTGGGTTACGTTCCTACCGGACGATTTGGGCGCCCCGTGCTTGGCGGCGGCCTTTTCGCCCGTCTTCGAATTACCTGCTGGAGCCCGCTTGGCGCCCGCTTCCGACGCCGGCTCTGACCGGCGCGTGGGGCCTGCGGTGGCAGTCTTGCGAGAGGCGGTAGCCATGGCGGTGCTCCCCTGCCGGCCCTCCGAAGTGCCGCGTTGGTTCGCTGGCGGCAGCCCCAGTGGGCACGTATTGTAACCGAATCGTTCAACAGCCCTGATTAAGGGGTTTCCCGTTGCACGGTTCGCCGGTCCCGCTCAGACCAGACAGCGCTCCAGCCCTTGCAGGATGATCTCTTTCGGCAGCTCGGCACCAATAAACACCATCTTGGTGTTCGGCGTCTCATCGGGCTGCCATTTCGCGCCCACGTCGCTGCCCATCATCTGGTGAACGCCCTGGAACACGACCCGGCGGTCGATGCCACGCATGTTTAATACACCTTTATAACGCAATAAGCGTTCGCCGTACACCTGTAGGATGCTCCCGAGGAAATCCTCCAGCTTCGCCGGATCGAAGGCTTTCTCGCTGCGAAAGACAAACGATTTGATGGCGTCGTCGTGGTGGGCATGGGCGTGACCGTGGTCGTGCCCCTCGTGCGCGCACTGGTCATGATCGTGATCGCAGTGCGAGTGATCGTGATCATGGCTGTGATCGTGATCGTGCGCGTGGTCGTCGGCGCCCAGGAATTCCGGATCGATGTCGAGCTTGTCGTTCAGGTTGAAGCCGTGAAGGTCGAAGATCTGCTTGAGCTCGGCCTGGCCGAAGTCGACTTCCTGCTGCGGCGCGCGCGGATTCATGTGCGCGAGGCGATGCTTCAGGTCGTCCAGCGCCTCGGGCGTGACCAGATCGGCTTTGGTGATGAACAGGCGATCGGCAAACCCCACCTGGCGCTGCACCACTTCGTGCTGATCGAGCTGCTGCTGGGCGTGCTTCGCGTCGACCAGCGTGATGATGGCGTCGAGCCGGTAGGTGTCGGCCACCTCGTCGTCGATGAAGAAGGTTTGCGCCACCGGGCCGGGGTTGGCCAGGCCGGTCGTCTCGATGACCACGCGGTCGAACTGGATCGCACCCGCGTCGCGCTGGCTGTTCAGGTCGGACAGCGCCTTCACCAGGTCGCCACGAATCGTACAGCAGATGCAGCCGTTGCTCATCTGTACGATCTGCTCGGCGTTGTCGTGCACGAGGATGTCGTTATCGATGTTCTCTTCACCGAATTCATTTTCGATGACGGCGATCTTCATGCCATGCGCCTCGGTCAGGATGCGCTTGAGCAGCGTGGTTTTTCCGCTGCCGAGAAAGCCGGTCAGGATGGTGACGGGGGTCATGAATGCTATGTCCTGTTGTAATGCGGCGTACTCGACGCCGTCTCAATGTCGCCCACTGTACCCGAGGTAACGAAAAGCGGCTGGGGACGCGTCAGTTGGGGGCGCCCGCGCACTGTGCGCAAGTGCCATGAATCATCAGCTCGACCTGTTCGCCCACGAAACCCTTGGGCAGGCGCTTGAGTTCGCGCTCACTCAATTGGGGATGCTGGGGCCAATCGTCAAGACAGAAGGTCCGGTGGCAGCGTACGCAACGAAAATGTCCGTGTTGCGTATGCGGACGCGGCGATGCCGCACGCTGCGGGTCGACATGCTCGGCCATGACGAAGCGGAAGATTCGGTCGTCACCGGCCTGCTTGATGGCCCAGCCCTGCGCGACCAGCCAATCGAGCACGCGGTAGGCCGTTACGCGGTCGAGCGGATCGGCGTCGGTGGCCAGATCGGCCAGCACTTCCTGGTGCGTGAGCGGACGGCCCGCCTTGAGCAGCATCGCCAGCACGCGCACGCGTCCAGAGGTCACGCGGCCCGATTGCTCTTGCAAGCTCGTACGGGCGGCTTCCAGATAAGGTTGTAGTTGAATAAGGCTCATAAATCGATTTAAGCACAGCACCGCCAGCACTGCAACGGAGTTGCAAAAGTAGGCATTTCCCGAGCCCTGAAGGCCGCCGACCGAATCTGTCCGGAGGTGAACGGGCAATGCGTCATACAATTGACGCAAAAAACACCGCTCACCATGTCGCTCACCGCTCTCGCCCTCGTTGTTACCGCCGCATTCCTGCATGCCACCTGGAATTTCCTCGCCAAGCGCATCGACACGCGCGAAGGCGGCGGCCCGCAGCTCGTCTTCCTCTATGCGCTGCTGACCGTCGTGCTGTACACGCCGCTGGCGCTGTTTTTCCTGATCGGTTCAAACGCCAGTTGGCCGAATGCGCTGGGTTGGGGCGTGATCGCCACGAGCGCCATGCTGCACTACGGCTACACGCTAGTCCTGCAGCGCGGCTACCGGGTGGGCGACCTGTCGGTCGTCTATCCGCTCGCACGGGGCACCGGGCCATTGCTGTCGTCGCTGGGCGCCATCGTGCTGCTGGGGGAACGCCCGGGCTGGCTGGCGCTTTTCGGGATCGGGCTGGTAGTCGTCGGCGTGCTGATCATCGCCGGGGGCGAGCGCCTGTTCCGGCGCGACACCATGCACGCGGGCGCGGGCTGGGGCGTGCTGACCGGCGGATTCATCGCAGCGTATACGCTGGCCGACGCCTACGCCATCCGCACCCTGCTGCTTGCACCGCTCGTCTATTACTACCTGGAGAATGTGCTGCGAGTCGTGCTCTCGGCACCGATGGCGTGCTCGCGTCCCGCCCGCATGGTCATGGTGTGGCAGGCGAACTGGCGCAAGATCGTGCTGATCTCGCTTATCTCGCCGATGTCCTACTTCCTGATCCTGACGGCGCTCAAGTACGCGCCGGTGTCGCACGTCGCCCCAGCGCGGGAGATGTCGATGATGATTGCCGCGCTGTTGGGCGTGCGGCTGCTGGGCGAAGGGGAGATGCACCGCCGCGTGGGCGGTGCCGTGTTGATCGCGCTGGGCGTGGTCGCACTGACACTGGGTTGACGCCCACAGAAGCGAGCGCTTACATACGCTGCAACCAAAGCCCCTTGAGATATTCGCCTTCGGGGAACTGGGTGAGCATGGGGTGATCCATGCCCGCCGACAGGCGCCGCAGAATGCGGGCGTCCACGCCGGCATCCACGGCCGCGCCCGCCACGATCTTCTGGAACAGATCGGCATCGATCGCGCCTGAGCACGAGTACGTCAGCAGCTGGCCGCCCGGGCGCAGCAGCTTGAAACCGGCCAGATTGATGTCCTTGTACGCCCGTGCGGCACGCTCCACGTGATGGGCCGACGGTGCGAACTTGGGCGGATCGAGCACGATCATGTCGAACAGGCGCCCCTCTTCGCGCAACGCGCGCAGGGTCTTGAAGACATCGGCGTCGCGCCATTCGGCGCGCGCGGCGTCGAAACCGTTGAGTTCGACATTGCGCGCGCCGATGGCCAACGCGTCGCCCGACGAGTCGATGGACAACACGCTCTGCGCCCCGCCCGCCAGCGCCGCCAGCGAAAAGCCCCCGGTATAGCAGAAGCAGTTGAGCACGTCGCGGCCCTTGGCCTGCTGCTTCACCAGCAGACGATTGTCGCGCTGATCGACATAGAAGCCGGTCTTGTGCCCGTTGCGCACGTCGACGTAATACTTCACGCCACACTCGTACGTCGTGAGCAAGTCGGGCGCCTGGGGCGGCTCAGCCCCCGCCAGCACGCCAGTGAGGCTCGGCAGACCTTCGCGCTCGCGCACGGCGGCGTCGGAGCGCTCGTAGACATTGGGGCAGCCGGTCGCGCCGACGAGGGCATTCACGATCGCGTCTTTCCAGACTTCCACGCCCGCCGCCATGAACTGGCAAACGATCTGGTCCGTCACCGGCGCACCGGGCGCGGACTGATAACGGTCGACGATCAGACCCGGCAGGCCGTCGGCCTCGCCGAAGATCAGGCGGGTCGCCCCGGTGTCGTGCACCATCTGCTCGCGATAAGCGAGGGCGGCGGTCACGCGACGCTTGAAGAACGCATGATCGACCGGCTCGTTTTCATCGAACGTCCACACGCGTGCGCGGATGGCCGAGACCGGGCTGAAGGCGGCGCGAGCGAGAAATCGCCCGTCGGCGGCGCGCACCACGACCGTCGCGCCGGAAGCCGGTTTGCCGTCCACGCGTGCCACGGCGGTGGCGTAAATCCAGGGGTGACGGCGCAGCAAGGACTTTTCTTTGCCGGGCTTGAGGGTCAAGGTATTCATGCGGGACGGACCAACGGTTGACGACGGGGTGACGGCAAGTCATCCAGCAGACGGAGAACATGCGGGACTTGCTGAGGAAGGACGCGATTCTACACCGAGTCGCGCCGCCCACCGCAACGCTCAGGGCTTCTTGCGCGAGCGCGGATGCGCCTGATCGTAAACCTTCGCGAGATGCTGGAAGTCGAGCTTCGTGTAGATCTGTGTCGTCGAAATATTGCTGTGCCCCAACATCTCCTGCACGGCGCGAAGATCGCCGGACGATTGCAGGACGTGCGTGGCGAACGAGTGACGCAGCATGTGCGGGTGCACGTGTGTCGGCAGCCCGGCCGCCAGCGCGTGGCGCGACAGCCCCTGCTGCACCGCGCGCGCGCCGATGCGCTTGCCGCGCGCCGACAGGAACAGCGCATGCGGCTCAGCCGTTGCCAGTTCTGCCCGCATGTCCAGCCAACCGGCCAGCGCCTGCGCCGCTTTCTCGCCCACGGGCACGCGGCGTCGCTTGTTCCCCTTGCCGGTCACGACCACCTCGCGTTCGGGCAAATCAAGCCAGCTCACGGAACGGTAGCCCTCGGCCTCGACGTAGCGATGATCGAGGCTCGTGAGTTCCGACAGGCGCAGGCCAGACGAGTACAGCAGCTCGAACATCGCCCGATTGCGCACGGCCTCGGCCGACG
>NZ_KB290553.1:19218-29467 GCF_000282835.1 Pandoraea sp. B-6
CAAGCCACGCGAAGTAGCCTCGCCAGGCGGAGAGCTTGCGGGCGATGGAGCGGCCGACGAGGCCCTCGCTGTGCAACTGCATGGCGAAGCGGCGAATGTCTCCATGCTCCAGCGATTCGAGCGGGCGGCCGCGCGCCAAACGCTGCAACTGGCGCAAGTCGCGCGTGTAGTTTTCCAGGGTGAGCTCGGCGAGCTTGCGCTCGCTGGCGAGCGACGTCAGGTAGTGGCGGATGCCCGGTTCGAGCGGCGTCTCGTCGTCCGACGCCTCTGCGTGCGCCCCGGGCTTGCGCGCGCGTTCCGGCGCGGCGCGCCCGGCGCGCGCCTTGGGCGTGGCCACGCTGGTAGGACGCGGCGATCGGGTCGAGGTGACCATAAGGCGTGGTGAAAGGTGCCGTCAGCGCGTCAGTCCGCCCGGGCGCCGGCGACGCGCATCAATCGTTCGCGCGCAGCTTGCTGAGCGCCGCGCCGGCCAGTTCCCCGATCTGCGTCAGGAAGTCGGTCGCCATGCCTTCATGGAAACGGCGGGCGGCTTCCGAGCCCATGACCAGCAGGCCGAAGACCGGCCCATCCGTGACTTGCGGGTCACGCAGCGCGAGCAGCGCCACCGACGCCGGATCGCTCGGCGCGCCGAGCCATGTCACGGCTTCGAAACCGGTGTTGGCACCGCAATAGGGAGTCGCCAGGCTCGAGGCGAAGATCTTGACCTCTTCGCTCACGCTGCGGGCGAACTCGGCCGGTTGGTACGGCGCGGCCACGTTCCACACACGAACGGCCGCAAAGGGGACGTTGAAAACGTCGCGCAGGCCGCGGGCAATCGCGTCGGGCAACGCGTGCGGATCGCGCTCGCCGAGCAGGCCGAGGTTCCAGCGATGCAGCTTGGCCGAGATGTCGTCGTTCTCGTGCCCGTAGCGCATCAATTCGGCGAGGCGTCGCTCGATCTGCTTGGTCTTTTCGCGCTGCATCTCGATCTGGCGCTCTTGCAGCGACACGGCGCGCTGGCCGTGCGGGCTGGTGAGCCGCACGCCGGCCAGCAATTCGGCATGGCGTTCGAAGAAGTCGGGATGCGCGATCAGGTATTCCGCAATATCTCGGTCGTTCATGAGTGTCCGTCTGCTGTTCGTCAACTGCCGCCGACCGCCGCTGCGCACGAGGCACAACGGTGGCGCACGGCCGCCTGGGTCGCTAAATCAGAGTCCGTCAGAAACCAAAATCTTACTGTGCTGCGCCCGCGGCCTGCCCGCGCGGAACACCGGGACCGACGTTTGGCGTCAGATCTCGATCGTCCCTTCGAAGACCGTGGTGGCGGGTCCCGTCATGATGACGGGACCGCTTGCGCCGTCCCAGTCGATGGTGAGCGTGCCGCCGTGCGTTTCGATGGCCACGGGCGCGGCCAGCAGCCCGCGGCGGATGCCTGCCACTGCCGCCGCGCATGCGCCGGTGCCGCAGGCGAGCGTCTCGCCCGCACCGCGCTCGTACACGCGCAGACGCGCCTGATGCTTGTCCACCACCTGCAGGAAGCCCGCATTCACGCGGCGCGGGAAGCGCGCATGACGCTCGATCAGCGGGCCGTCCGTTTCCACCGGCGCGGTATCGACGTTCTCCACCACCTGCACGGCATGCGGATTGCCCATCGAGACCACGGAAATCCACGTCGTCTTGCCGGCCACGTCGAGCGGCCAGAGCGTGTCGTCGCCCTCGCGACGACCTGCCAGCCCGCTGGCGTCGAACGGCACATCCGACGCCGTGAGGATCGGCGCGCCCATGTCCACGCTGACCTGGCCGTCGTCGCGCATCGTGAGCGTGATCAAGCCCTGCTGCACCTCGACGCGCACCGTGCGCTTGTCGGTCAACCCCGTGTCGCGCACGAACTTGACGAAGCAGCGCGCCCCATTGCCACAATGCTCCACCTCACCGCCGTCGGCGTTGAAGATGCGATAGCGGAAGTCAACGCCAGGCTGCGTCGAGCGTTCGACGAGCAGGAGCTGGTCTGCGCCGACGCCGAAATGGCGGTCGGCGAGCGCCCGCCACTGGTCGGGCGTGAAATCGATGGATTGCGAGATGCCGTCGATCACGACGAAGTCGTTGCCGGCACCCTGCATCTTGGTGAATTTGAGCTTCATGGCGCTATTGTAGTGGAGAAGGCCGACGCGCATCCGGCGCCTGTCAGTACACGCTTGGCTCGCCGGGCGGGCGCGTCTTGAAGCGCTTGTGCACCCAGTAGTACTGCTCCGGCATCTTCAGGATTTGTTCTTCGAGGAACGCGTTCATCCGGCGCGCGTCGGCGTCGGGGTCGCCGCTGGGATAGTTTTCCCACACCGGGAAGACCTTGAGGCGGTAGCCCTTGTAGTTGGGCAGCACCTCGCCGATGAACGGCAGGATCTGGGCCCGGCCGACTTCGGCCAGACGGGACACGGACGTCAGCGTACAAGTGTTCACGCCGAAGAACGGCACAAACGTGGAATTTCGCGCGCCATAGTCCATGTCGGCCGCCAGCATGACCGGCTTGCCCTTTCGGAACATGCGCAGCACATCGCGGGCACTGTCGCCGCGCGCGATCATTTCCGCGTCGAAACGACCGCGCTGCTCGCGGGCCATGGCGTCGAACGCCGGGTTGGACATCGGCGTGTAGAGCGACGCGCACGGCCGGTGCAGCGAATAGTTGATGAACACCGAGCCCGCCTCGATGCCCACGAAGTGGAACCCGAGCAGGATCGTCGGTGGCATATTCGGGTCGAGCAGGTCGACCGCCGAGTCGAGTTCGATCAGCCGCTCCAGCTTCTTGCCGTCGGCGAACCATTGCACGCTGCGCTCCGCGTAGCTGCGAATGGCATGCACGAACGACGCCTTGGCCACGCGCTCACGCGTCGCCTCGTCCCAATGCGGGAAACACAGCCGCAAATTGGTGTGCACAACGCGCTTTCGCGAGCTGGGAATCAGGTACAACAGGTGCCCGAGACCCGCGCCAAAGCGCGCGACCCAGCCATAGGGCAGCAGGTTGAGCCCGCGCAGCAGGCCAACGCTCAGGTAGTAGCCGAGGGATTTCTTGGGTGTGGTTGCCATGTCGCAAGCAGGATTTCTTCAGGGGCGTATAATAAGCGACATCGCCGAGTTAACTGACAACTTGCGGGGCGATTCGAATGTGCCACCCTATCGAGGCAGCGCATACGACCAATTTTCCGCTAAAGCGTCGCCGCTTCCCCTCCGATGACGGCAACGTGAGTCGCCAAATTCGTTTAGAGGAGCCAGAAGTGGCGAACGATTATCTCTTTACTTCCGAATCGGTCTCCGAAGGTCACCCGGACAAGGTAGCCGACCAGATTTCGGATGCCGTGCTCGACGCCATCCTGAAGCAAGACAAGTACGCGCGCGTTGCCGCAGAAACGCTGTGCAACACGGGTCTCGTCGTGCTCGCGGGTGAAATCACCACGACCGCCACGGTCGACTATCAGCAAGTCGCGCGCGAGACCATCCGCCGCATCGGCTACGACAACACCGACTACGGTATCGACTACAAGGGTTGCGCGGTGCTGGTCGCCTACGACCGCCAGTCGCCGGACATCGCCCAGGGCGTGGACCGTGCGCATGACGACAACCTCGATCAGGGCGCCGGCGACCAGGGCCTGATGTTCGGCTACGCCTGCGACGAAACGCCGGAACTCATGCCGCTGCCGATCTATCTGTCGCACCGCCTGGTCGAGCGCCAGTCGCAAGTGCGCCGTGACGGTCGTCTGCCCTGGCTGCGCCCGGATGCCAAGTCGCAAGTCACCATCAAGTACGAAAACGGCCGTCCGCACAGCATCGACACCGTCGTGCTCTCGACGCAGCACCATCCGGACATCGCGCTGGAAGCCCTGCGCGAAGCCGTCATCGAAGAAGTCATCAAGCCGGTGCTGCCGGCCGACCTGATCAAGGGCGACATCAAGTTCCTGGTGAACCCGACCGGTCGCTTCGTGATCGGTGGCCCGCAGGGCGACGCCGGCCTCACGGGCCGCAAGATCATCGTCGACACGTACGGCGGCGCCGCACCGCACGGCGGTGGCGCGTTCTCGGGCAAGGATCCGTCGAAGGTCGATCGCTCGGCCGCCTACGCGGGCCGCTATGTCGCGAAGAACATCGTGGCGGCCGGTCTCGCCTCGAAGTGCGTGATCCAGGTCTCGTACGCCATCGGCGTGGCGCGACCGACGTCGGTCATGGTCAACACGTTCGGCACGGGCAAGATCAGCGATCAGCGTATCGCCGAGTTGGTCGAGAAGCACTTCGACCTGCGTCCTAAGGGCATCATCCAGATGCTCGACCTGCTGCGTCCGATCTACGAGAAGACCGCCGCCTACGGTCACTTCGGCCGTGAAGAGCCGGAATTCTCGTGGGAAGCGACCGACCGCGCCGACATCCTGTTGGCCGACGCCGGCCTGCGCGCGGTGGCCTGATCCGGCATCGCTAGCGTGGTGCCCGCCGGTCTCGACCGGCGAGCACCCAACAAAACCCCCGCTCGGGTCGAACCGGCGGGGGTTTTGTTTTATCGCGACGTCGGATGCCCGACGTCAGAGCTCAGAGGTCAGCGCATCAATTGCCGGATCATCGTGGCGAATACCTTGCCATACGGCGGGTTGAGCAGGCCGGCGCCGTTCCAGCGCGCCTGCCGGAAGATCGGCTTCTCCTTGGAGAACGTCCGGAAGCCCGCCTCACCGTGGTACCCCCCCATGCCCGACGGCCCCACGCCACCGAACGGCAGCGCATGCTCCGCAACGTGCAGCAGCGTGTCGTTGATCGTCACGCCGCCGGAAATCGTGCCGTCGACGACACGGCCAATGCGCGTATTGTCGGTATCGAACACATACAGCGCGAGCGGACGCGCACGCTCATTGACATAGGCGATGGCGGCGTCCAGGTCATCGTAGGGCACCACCGGCAACAGCGGCCCGAAGATCTCCTCGCGCATCACGCGCATGCCGTCATGCACGCCAGTGAGCACCACGGGCGGCAGACGCCTGCGCGCCGCCTGCGCCGGGGTATCGAACAGCGCGTGCGACGTGGCGCCCTGCGCCGCCGCCTCGGCGGCAAGCCCGGACAACCGCTCGAAGTGCCGCGACGACACAATGCTCGTGTATTGCGGATTGTTCACGGCGTCGGGATACAGACGCGCCGCCACCTGCCGCGCCGTGGCAACGAAGGCGTCGAGCTTGTCGCGCGGCACGAGCACATAGTCGGGCGCCACACAGGTCTGACCCGCGTTGACCAGCTTGCCGAGCATGATGCGCTCCACCGCGTGCTCCCAGCGCGCGCCCGGCCCGATGATGGCCGGCGACTTGCCACCGAGTTCGAGCGTCACCGGCGTGAGGTGTTCGCTGGCCGCACGCATCACATGATGGCCGATCGACGTCGCGCCAGTGAACAGCAGATGGTCGAACGCCAGCGTCGAGAACGCCCTCGCGACCCGTGCATCGCCAGTCACGACCGTGACCCACTCCGGCGGGAACGTCTCGGCCACGGCGGCCGCAAACGCATCCGCGAAGCGCGGCGTGACCTCGGAGACCTTGATCATCACCCGATTGCCGGCGGCCAAGGCGTCGGTGAGCGGACCGACGGCCAGAAACAACGGGTAATTCCACGGCACGATCACACCGACGACGCCGAGCGGCTGCGGCACGACGGCGCGTCGCGCAGGCAGCATCCACAGGTTTGCCCAGCCGCGCGACCCGCGCATCCAGCGGCGCGTGTGCGCGAGCGCATGCTTCAGGTTGCCGTGCGACGGGAACAGTTCGAGCATGTCCGTTTCCTGCGCCGAGCGGCCGCCGAAATCCGCATCGATGGCGTTCGCGAACGTTTCACGATACTTGTGAAGCATCGCTTGCAGCGCTTTCAGGTGACGCTTGCGCGTCGGCCAATCGACTTGCGGCGCCGCGTCGTGTGCGCGGCGCATCGCGTCGAAGCGCGGCAATAGCGACGCGCGGGCGATGTCGTCGTCGGTCGAGGTATCCGGTGCCGACGACGGTGTCGCCTCATGCAACCCGTTCAATTCATGTTGGTATCCCATGCCTTCTCCTCCCTGAGGTCGCAGGTGGCCCCGTCGGTGCCGCCCAACGCCATCGATATATTGTTATCCGTTATGCGAGAAAAGCCCGGTCGAGCCAGGCACGTTGCACTGCCACCGCGAGCGTGTCCGGCATCACGCCGTACACCCGCCCGCCCGCGTTCGAGAATCGGCTCTCGATGAAGCCATGCGCCAACTCGGCCGGCGCGTG
The DNA here is from genome assembly GCF_000282835.1 of Pandoraea sp. B-6. Lineage (NCBI taxonomy): Bacteria > Pseudomonadati > Pseudomonadota > Betaproteobacteria > Burkholderiales > Burkholderiaceae > Pandoraea > Pandoraea sp. B-6. The sequence continues at coordinate 25,461 of NZ_KB290553.1, forward strand.
TTCGAGCAACAATGCCGCCTGTGCCAGCAGTACCACCTGCTGTGCAATCGCACGCGCGCGGGTCGCGTGCGTTGCCTGATCGGCCGCCAGCCAACCGTGCAACTGCGCCAACGCCGCGCGCAGCGGCGCATGCGATCCCGTGCGCTCACCGATCCATCGGAACCAGTACTGTGCGACGTCAGGCTCGCGGCTCATGGCGCGCAGCACGTCGAGACACATCACGTTGCCCGAGCCTTCCCAGATCGAATTGACGGGCGCCTCGCGATACAGCCGCGCGAGCGGGCCGGTCTCGACGTAGCCGTTGCCGCCCCACACCTCCATGCACTCGCCCGCGAGTTCGAGCGCGCGCTTGCATACCCAGAACTTCGCGGCGGGCAACACGATGCGGCGCCACGCCCGCTCACACAGCGAATCGTTGTCGGACACGCCCGCGTCGAACGCCTGCGCCAGCCGCATCGCCAGCCACGTCGCCGCTTCCGACTCCAGCGCCAGATCCGCTAGCACCGTCGTCATCAGATCCTGATCGACAAGCTTCGCCCCGAACGCCGAGCGATGGCGCGCGTGATGAATCGCCTGCACGACACCCGCGCGCATCATTGCCGCGCTGCCGATCACGCAGTCGAGCCGCGTATACGTCGCCATCTCGATGATCGTGGGAATACCGCGCCCCGGCGCACCCACGCGCGTGCCATACGCGCCCTGCAACTCGACTTCACTGCTCGCGTTGGAGCGATTGCCGAGCTTGTCCTTGAGACGTTGCACTTGCACACCGTTCTTGCGCCCGTCCGGCGCGTAGCGCGGCACGAAGAAGCAGGACAACGCTTCGCTGTCGGCGTCGCGTGCGAGCACCAGATGCGCGTCGCACTGCGGCGCCGAGAAGAACCATTTGTGCCCGACGAGCGAGAACGTGCCGTCGCCGCAATCGGTGGCCGTGGTGGTGTTGGTGCGCACGTCGGAGCCGCCTTGCTTCTCCGTCATCCCCATGCCGATAAGAATGGCGTGCTTCTGCGCGAGCGGCACGTCGCGCGGGTCGTGCTGTGGCGCGAGCAACTTGTCCTTGATCGACGCGAAGGCCGTGGGCTCCTTGGCGAGCACCGGAATGCTCGCGAACGTCATGGTCGTAGGGCACAACGCACCGGCCTCGTTCTGCGCGTGCAGGAAATACGCCGCCGTGCGCGCCGTCATCGCGCCGTCGCGCGGATGCGCCCACGGCAATGACTGCAGTTCGGCCCCCCGCAACAAACCCATGAGCGCATGCCACGACGGATGAAACTCGACGCGATCGATGCGATTGCCTTGCGAATCGAACGATTGCAGTTCCGGCGCGTGACGATTGGCCGCCTCCGCCCACGCCTGCACCTCGGCTTCGCCCAGGCGAGCGCCCTGGCGGTAAAGCGTTGTCGCATGCCACCCCGCGCCGAAGGCCGCCACTGCGGCTTGCAACGCGGCGTCGGTGGCGTAAAGGTTGTAGTCCGTAAGCGGCGGCACCTGATTGGTGACGTCGTGGGTCTGCCAGGCTTGCGTCATCCGTGTCTCCGTATGCCCAATTGCCGTATGTGACGGTCACGCCATGGGGATCCTTTCATCATAGCGGCTAGGTCCGCGCGCTCCCATAAATTAGAGGATTGCTTCACATCCCCCCCGAGCGCAGGGATTGTCTGCTTACAATGAGTGCCGCTCCGAGGCGTCGCCCATGCGGCGGCACCGCGCGCAGCGAGACACGAGACAATCGCGCTCAGAACGACAAGCAAAAAGCAGCGAACAAAACGTCAAAAAAAAGCGGTAGATGCAGTGCCCATCCAAGGGAGGATGACAGCATGGACTACGACTACATCATTGTCGGCGGCGGCTCGGCCGGTTGTGCGTTGGCGGCGCGATTGGCCGACGGTGCGCCGGGCAGCACGATCGCGCTGATCGAAGCGGGTCCGCCCGACAACAGCTTTCTCGTACGGCTGCCGCTCGGTCTCGCCGCATTGGTGCCGTTCCGATCGCGGCGCAACTATGGCTATCGCACAACGCCGCAGGCGGGGCTGGCCGGACGTCAGGGCTATCAGCCGCGCGGACGCGGTCTAGGTGGCTCGAGTTCGATCAACGCGATGATCTACACGCGCGGTCACCCGGACGATTACAACGCGTGGGCGCAGGCCGGCTGCACCGGCTGGGGATGGGACGACGTGCTGCCGTACTTCCGTCGCAACGAGAACAATGAACGCGGTGCGGATGCCTGGCACGGTACCGGCGGCCCGCTCAACGTTGCCGATCTGCGCACGGTCAATCCGTTCTCGCAACACTATGTCGACGCGGCGCGCGAAGCCGGGTATCCCGTGAGCGACGACTTCAACGGTCCGCACTACGAAGGCGCGGGCATCTATCAGGTGACCCAAAAAGACGGGCAGCGCTGGAACGCCGCGCGCGCCTATCTGCAAGGAAAATCACGCGCAAATCTTCATGTCATCACCGATGCGCTGGTGCAGCGCGTTGTCTTCGATGGCAAGCGCGCGACCGGCGTCAAAGTGCAACGGCGCGGCGCGCTGGAGACGCTGCGCGCACGCGCTGAAGTCGTGCTGAGCGCCGGAGCGTTCAATTCGCCGCAGTTGCTGATGTGCTCCGGAATCGGCCCTGCCGAACACTTGCGCTCGCATGGCGTGGAGGTGCACGTCGATGCCCCGGGTGTCGGAGAGAACCTGCAGGATCACATCGACTTCATCATCAACAAGTACGTGGCGCATCGCGATCTGGTCGGCTACACGCCCGCGGGATTGTGGCATCTGCTCACGCAAGGGCTGGACTATCTTCGCGAGCGGCGCGGCCTGTTCGCCAGCAACGTGGCCGAAGCCGGTGGCTTCCTCAAGAGCGATCCGTCACTGGCGTGCCCCGATTTGCAGATGCACTTCCTCGTGGGCATCTGCGACGACCATAATCGTCGGCTACATCTGCGGCGTGGCCTGTCGTTGCATGCCTGCGTACTGCGTCCGAAAAGCCGCGGACGCGTGACGCTTGCCAGCGCCGACATGCGCGACGCGCCGCGGATCGACCCGGCCTTTCTGCAAGCGCAGGAGGACGTCGACACGTTGCTGCGCGGGGTGCGCGTGATTCGTCGGATTCTCGCAGCGCCGTCGCTCGCGCGGTTCGGCGGCGAGGAGCTGCACAGCCGGGGCATCGAGTCGGACGAAGCGCTCACCGCGCTGATACGTGCGCGCGCCGACACCATCTACCACCCGGTCGGCACCTGCCGCATGGGCAGCGATGCGGCGTCGGTCGTCGATCCGGAACTGAGGGTTCGCGGCGTGGAAGGTTTGCGCGTGGTCGATGCGTCGATCATGCCCACGCTCATCGGCGGCAACACCAACGCCCCGTCGATGATGATCGGCGAAAAGGCCGCGGACCTGATGTTGTCCGGCGCGGGTCGATTGACGCAGCGCGTTGGATCGACATCCGTCGACACCGCGCCGCACGCACCAGCGACGTTAGCCGCCCGGGCGCAGCCACAGATCTAGGAAAGGCTCGCCCCACAGCCGGCTCGCCACCGCGCCCAAGCATAGCCAGGGACCAAACGGCAGCGGCTCGCGCAACGCGCGGCCGCGCCACACGCCGAGGCCCGCAAAAGCGAGCGTGGCCGCCACCGCGCCGAAGGCCAGCATCAGCGGCGTGCCGATCCACCCCAGCCATGCCCCACACGCGGCGACGAGCTTGGCGTCGCCGCCGCCCAGTCCGTCGACACCGGTCAGCGCCCGGTACGCGCCCGCCATCGCCGCCATGACGCCATATCCCAACGCAGCGCCAAGCACGGCTTCGTCGATGGGCAATGTCAGGCCCGCGACGCTGCCCAGCAAGCCCGCCCACAGTAGCGGCAACGTGAGCGCATCGGGCAACAACCGCGTATCAATGTCGATCAGCGCGAGCGCCAGCAGTGCCGCGCCGAAGCCGCACCATGCCAGCATCGCGAGGTACTGCATCGAAGGGACGAACGCCCACGCGAGCGTTGCGAACATGATCCCTACGGCTAA
>NZ_KB290553.1:29482-42115 GCF_000282835.1 Pandoraea sp. B-6
TCGCCGCGCGGCAATTTGCGCAGCGGCCGCGCAGGAGGACAAAGCCTAGCACCGGGACATTGTGACGCGCCGCGATGCGCGTCTCGCAATGCGGGCAGTGCGATGGCGGCCAGGCGAGGTTGAAGGCGGGCACGACCGGCGGCGCCTCGCCCGCCCACGACGCCGCGTCGTATGCCCATTGCCGCTCCAGCATGCGCGGCAGGCGGCAGACGACCACGTTCAGGAAGCTGCCCACCAGCAGCCCCAGCGTCGCCATCGCGGCCACCACGGCTTCGCGCGGCAGCGCCCGGAAGGCGTCTCCAACGTTATCGATGAGCAACGCCATCATCAGAACATCGACTCCGCGTACTCACCCGCCGCGTGACCGATCTGCAACATGCCGCCCACGGTGAAGATGATCGTCAGCCCGACCAACGCCATCAGCACCGAGCGTAGCGCGGCAGATCGCGCCTTGACGCGCTCCGCGACTTCCTCGATGGTCATCAGGCCGATCTTGCGAATGCCGGCATCGAAGTTGGTGCGTCCCGAGTATTCGACCAGACGATCGAAGACTTCCTCGTTGAAGATGCCGGTATCCATCGCCTTGACCATGCTTCGCTCGCTCTTGAGCGACGCCCGCATGCGCAGCAAATGCGAGCGCATCCAGGGCGAGGCGCCCGCGAGCATGAGTGACACGGCGTCGAACACCGACGTCTTTGCGCCGGTCAGCGCGGCCAGTGACACCAGAAACTCCCCGGCGCGCACGTCGCGATACACGGCATAGGGGCCGAAGTTCTCGACGCGCTGCCGCATCGGCCCCGTCCATCGGCTCAGCGACAGCAAGACCGCCACCACGATCACGACCGGCACGCCATAGAGCAGTGGCCACCAGTTCGCCACGAACCCGGACACGATATACAGCCCCGCGCCCACGAGGGGAAACATCTCCGGCGGCATGATCTCGGTCATGATCGGCATCATGCCGTAGGCCACGCCCAACTGGATCGCGGCGAGCAGCACCGACATGAAGATCGGCAGCACAACGGCCCCGGCGATCGCCGCGCGCGTTTGCTGCTGCAAGGTAACCACCCGCGCCAGAAAGCGCAGCGTGCCGGCCAGGTCGCCCTTCTCGCCGGCCGAAATCACGATCAGATCTTCGTCGGGGATCGTGCCCTGCCACGACTTTCGCAGGTTCTTCGAGCTGGCGCGATCGCGCCATATCGCATAGAGGGGCGCCATCGGACTGCGCCGCTCCTTGGCGCGTGCATACCGACGCGAGAATAGCTCGAACGGATTGGCACCGTCCTCGATAGCGTCGGCAAAGTCGCTGTAGAACTTCGCTCGCATTTTGCGAAAGTGACGTTTCGCGCGACTCAGGCCCGGGTAAGAATCACGCGCGGGAGATAGCTTGGCAAGCAGACGATTGACGGCTTCTAGCATAGGAAATTGGGCGACGTTTCAAACAAGTTTCGTGAGGACGACTTACACACTCGAGAGTCGGCGCGGGGGTTGGGGCGATGTGGAGCCCCCTTTCCATATCTGGAATTTCTTGAGCTTGTAGAACGAGGCTTCGATGTCATGCGGATCGACGCGACCCTGCGCCATCTTGTAGATCGCATGCTCCATCGCCGATTTTCCGTGCATGACAGGGCTCGTGAGATCGCCATCGTGGTACGTACGCCAGTGGCGCTGCGCCTCCCAGAATTTCGACTGTCGCAGCAGTTCGAGCAACTCCTCGGTCACCTCGCACACCTCGGCCACGACCGTCTGCCCCGCCGTACCCCGTTCCTTGCAGTGCCCGCACCCCGGCCCCGCCACGCACACGCGCGCCGTGTCGATACCGAGACTACCGATCACGCCCAGCGTCATCTCGTCGAGCTTGCCGACGGCCGGCAACTTGCAGTGATCGCACAACACCGGGATCAGTTTTTGATACACCATCGCGGTGAGAAAGTTGGGCGACGTCACGGCCGAGACTGGCATGCCGATCTCGTCGCTGATCAGGCGCGGAATGATGCCGAAGGCGCTCGACGCGTGCACGGTCGAGAGTACCTGGTGGCCCGTCTCGGTCATCGATTTCGCGAAAGACCCGGTTTCGACATCGCGGATCTCGCCAGGCATGAGCTTGTCCGGGTCGCCGCGCAACAGCACCTTGGCTGCCGCACCGAAGGCCGATTCGCCGTGACCGTCTTCGGCACGCCGTTGAATCGGGATCTGCGTCACATGCGGCTGGATGTATTCGACCGGATCTTCGATGGAGAAGAATTTCTTACCGGCGTCGCGCTCGTACATCATCATGGTGCGCAGCGTCGTCGACTTTCCCGAGCCCGTCTCGCCGGCGATGATCGTCAATCCGGGGCTGCGATACACCGCGTTCTCCAGCACTTCGATCTGATCCTCGGAGTACCCGAGTTCAGCGAGCGTCATGACATCGTCGTCGACGGCCTCGTTCACAAGCAGACGCAGCACCACGTCGACGCCACGATTCTCCTTGATGCTCTGCAAGCGCAGTTGGTACTTGCGATTGCGCAGGTTCAGCGGAATGGAGCAACTCTGGTGCTGGGCTTCATCGAAGTGATTGTGGCTTCGGCTGCTGGGGTCGGCGCGCGAGTTGTAGGCCGCCGAAACGGCATCGAGCATGGCATGGTAGTCGCGCGAAAGGCGATCCAGCTCGCCGGTCGCACGAAGCTTGCCGTGGATGCGCATGCGCACGCGCACATGCCGGCCCTCGCGAAACTCGAAATGAATATCGGAGGCACGCGCATCGATCGCCCGCTCGATGATCAGATCGAAGTTTCGATAGGCGCCCGTGCGCTGCTCCTCGGCTCGGGCACCCGTTTCGCTATGCTGCTGGAGGCGCGACTGCATGAGCAGAATCTCTTCGGTCGTGCCCACGTAGACACCCTCGAGATCGAGCCGATGCGTCGCGCGTACTGCCTGTTCGAACCGCGCGAGCAGATCGGACCCCTGCATGCGAACGAACGTCGTGTGTTCGAGCAGCACCAGGAACAGGCGCGGCTTGATGGCCACGAGCACCAGCGATCCGTTCTCGGCGCCGGCCAGGGTAATGCCGAGATCCTGACGCCAGCCCTGCGTCTGGATATCTTCGATGCGAAGGTCGGCAATCGGCCGCGCCACCGCGCCGCCGCGTCCATTGACGCGCGAAAATGCCGCCTGGAAGCGGTCAGAAATCGTCGCCATTGCGCCGCCCTGGTGACCCCTGCCTTGCACTGCCCGCCTGCGTCGCGCCCATCGCATTGGGTAACAACAGGCGACGTGGCTTGCCGCCTCGCGCCACGTCGACGTAGTCGCTGCCGATCTTCACCACTCGCCAGTCGCCAAACCGGTCGCCGTCACTCACGCTGTAGCCAAAACGACCGTCAACGCGCAGATAGGCCACCGTGGTGTCGTCAACGCCGTGAATGAACAGCAGCTCTGGCGCTACGTCGGGCGTCGCGCCCGTGACGGGCTGAGGCTCGCCCCCCGCCGCCGCGCTCTGGGCGGCCGTGGCTTCCTGCGACGACTTGAGATGCGCACGCGCAAAGGTGTCGATCGTCTCGGCGGCACGCACAGGCGTGATCGCCATCGGCAACGAGAGCATCGCGGTCATCGCGAACCCTGCGGTGAGGCGAAGCTTAGTGGACATAGTAGGTTCCTTGAGCGGAGAAGACCGGTTTGGTGTCGTCGATCACAATCGTCAACTCGCGCAACGACATGTTGCCCGCGCGCATCATCAAACCGGCCACGGAGTCGACAAAGGCCAGGTGCCCGGCCATCTTCCATTCGCCCTTGGCGATCGGCGGCGGCACATCACTGCGCCCCGCCGCCCCCGGTGGGGCATTGACGAGCGGTTTGGGCATGGACAGCGAAATGTCCATGCCGTAGTCGCCGAGCGATTGCAGACGGGCGCCTGCCGTGCGCAGGAACTGCGTGCGCGGCACGGGCGTCACGCGCGCATCGCCATCGTCGCCATCGTCGCCATCGTCGCTAACGTCTTCGTCGTCGGCGAGCGCTGTGGCGGCATTCGCGGCCGACGCCGTCGTAGCCGGCTTCGACACAGGTACGAGGGTATCGGGCGGCGTCATCATTTCCGTTGCATTGTCGAGATCGACGATTTGCGCGTTCGGGCGCTGGGAGAGAAGCAGATCGAACGTGCCACCCTCCTGGCGACGCCACTGGATCTCGCAGGCATGGGTGTTGCACGCGATGGCTGCGGGACGCCATCCGCCAGCACTCGCCGGCAATGACTGAATCGCGTATTGCAAGCGCCTGGCATACAACGCCCCGGCCGAGAACGGCTCCGCGGCGATCGCCCGCGCAAGTGCCTGCTTGTAGGCGTCGATCGGATCGACCTGATTGGCCGCCGCAAGCTTCGCCTGCTGCATGTCGTCATACCAGGACCATCCCCACCAACCGGCGCCACCGACGAGACAGAGCGTCGCGAACGAGAGGGCCGCGATCTTCAGTTGCCGCGCCGGCAGAGGCTTGCGCACCTCCCGCAGCCGCGCATCCTGCGGGACATCCCCATGCATTTGCTTCGCGATGTCGTCCAGCGTGAGCGCCACGTCAGCACCGCCGCAACTCAAGGGGGCGATACCGGCAATCGTGATCTTGCCCTCGATCTCCGCGGCCCATTGCTCCAGCCTCGCGGCAACTTCAGCGGCGGGCATCACCAGATCCAGTTCCGGACGGCGATCGCGCAACGTAATGAAGAGCGTTGCCGAGGCATTGTCGGGATCGGGATGCAGGAACGCGACGTTTGGCGCATCGACCATGGCGCCGAGCACCGCGCCGAGTGCATATCGCTCCGGCACGCTTTGCCCTGTGATGGCGGGATCCATCGCAAACAATCCTACGGTACGCGTACCTGCGCCGTCATCCGCCACGGCGAAGTGCGACGCATCGCGGCTCCTGGCGAGACCCCGGATCTCCGTGGGCTCTTTTTGCAGGCCGAGCAATGTCTCCCACTGCGCACCGACAACGAGCTGGTTGGTCAATATGCGCGTCATGTCACACGCCCTCGGTCAGTTCCGGCGAAATCAGGATGACGACTTCCTTGACCTGCTGACGCGCCTCCTTCGTGCCGCCTTCGTAATTGAAGATGCCGTCGCGGTCGGTCGAATCGTCTGTGCGACGGAAGCCGCTGAGTACCAGCGTATCGCCCGACTTGAGCGACGCCCGCTGCATGGTCTGGATCGATGCCGTGATCGGCAACTGCATGAACGAGCCCACGCCGAGACCGTCATCGCCGCTCGAGCGTCCGTTCGCTCTGCCGCCGACCCCCACCTTGACGCCATCGGATCCAATTTCCGCGGTGACATCCGAACCGCCGTCGCTGACGCCCGCATTGCTGCCGCTGGGCGCCTCCTTACCCGTGCGCAAATTGATCTTGTCGAGCTTCCTGAGGTCGGACATGTCGATCTGCACCTGCAACATCACGCTTCGGTTGTCCATGAGCGTGGGCAACAGGTTCATCACGAAACCGGTGGTCAGCACGGACTGCTCGGCGGTCACGACCGCCTGTCCACCGTAGTTACCGGGCGACATTTTTGTTTGCGCGACAAAGCCCTGATTCTGGGTGACGGCAACCGGCGCCGGCTGGTTGTTCAGCGTGACGACCGTGGTGTCGATCACCGTGCTCACGCGCCCCTGTTGACTGAGCGCGCGGATAAACGCGTTGGAGCCCTTGAATCGCCCGCTGTCGAGTGTTCTGAGCTGCATACCGCCTTTGCGCGACATCAGCGATCCGCCGGCGGCGGGACCGGCCAGCCCCAGCGTAATGCCGCTCGCGGCCTGGTACACCAGGTCCCAGTCGACGCCGACGGCCGAATTTTCTTCCAGCGAGACGGAATACACCTGCACGCGCAACTTGACCTGACGGCCGAGCACCGCGTTCTCGGATTCGATATAACTCGCTACGCGTTCAACGACGTCGGCCGTGTCGCTCACGACCAGCGAACTCGTCACGACCGAGGGCGTGACACGTCCGCCCTCGGAGAGCATGTCCGTGACTGTCTTGACGAGATCCGACCAGTAATCGAGTTCGGACTCCACGCTCACGTTGGCGTCAGCGTTGAAGCTCAGGTCGACGCCGCCCGCCGAGCCGCTCGCCCCGCCACCGCCGGAGGCGCCGCGATTGGCCTGCATTTGCGAAGCCTTGCCCACGGACGCCCGATACGACGAGCTGCCGGGCATCATCTTGATCTGGAAGGTTCGTGTGACATACCTCGCGAAGTGAACGACACCGTCACGATAGGTCCAGTGCGTCCCGGTTCGATTGGCGATGGTGTCCAGCAAACCCGACAGCGTGCCGGAGAATTGCAACGGCACCGTCGGCTCGCCGGTCTCGGCACAGTTGAGTTGGAAGAGGTTCGTCGGACTGCCGCCGCCGTTACCCCCGCGACTCGGCCCGCGGGCACCAGGTGCGCCACCGCCCCCGGTGCCCGCGGCGCACGACACGTCCGAGGCCATGCGGATCGTCAGGCCATTGCCCCGGGCCACCTGTGCCAGCACGACCGACATCGGAAGCGGCGCACCGGTCGCAAAGCGTACGTTGCGCTTGAAGAAGTCCGGCAACGCGACCGACGCGTTGATCGGGACGGAGCGCTTCGCCAGCCACGCCCCCTCGACGTGTTCAATGGCGCGAATCGGGGCTGCCGAATGCGCGTCGAACGCCGATCGCGCGCTCGTTTGCGCTTGCGAGACGTTGGCATCGGTCTTGGAGAGCATGCCGGGCGTACCGCACGCCGTCAGGAACAGGGTGGCGCACAACACGCCTAGTCGCTTACTCATGGATTGCCGCTTCCGTGATGATGGCTGCGCCGGGGGGGTGCGCAGCGCTTGTTATTGAGTGGCGTGAACGACGCGCAGCACCCGGTTGGCCTCGTGGACCTTCACGCGAATGGGGGCGTCGGTGTTCTGCAACGAGACCACGACCTGCTCGACGATGCCGAGGAAGTCGCCCGTGAACGTTGCCGGATACTCGATGGGGAAGTCGCGGTCGATTTCCCAGGCGAGTTGCCAGCCGTGCGCCTCCAGGTAGCGCGCAAGCGCCACGGAGACACGGCCGTCGCCCGGCGACATCAGCAGTTCGAGAAGCTCGCGGACTTCGACCTGTGCCGCCAGCGGCTCGGGCGATGCCGCGGCCTGCGAAGCCGCGTCTGGCGTCGAGTCCACATCCGGCGGCGCATCGTTCGGCGGTGCCATGTCCAGCGCGCTCGCGAACGAACGTTGCGACGATGCGCCTGCCGCCGCATCGCCCGACATCAACGGCTGATGGCTGGCGAACGCGATCGGCAGATCGGCAGATCGATGCGCCCCATCGGAAGTCTCGAAAGCGAAAGCCGTACTCGACCATACAGCTGACGCGACAGCAGCGGTCAGCACTATTTTGATGTGCATGGTTTCCTCACGTCGAATTCAATGCCGAAATGCTGGATGGGGTTCGACCATGGGATCAGGAGCCGCTGATGGTGAAATCGAGCTTGGCCTTGGTAAGATCGTTCTTCTCGTCCGCGTTAGTGCCGCCAGAATTCGACGACTTGCAAGCCTCCGCCAACTTGCCCATCTGGAAGCTTGTTTTCAGATTTTTAAGCGTCGTGCCGTTCACAGATATCGTCGCGAAGTTCGAATGCAACGTCGTCATGAATTTTTGACATTGGTCGCTGGGAACATCCTCCGACGTAACCTGAACCCCGAAATTCGGACCATCGTTGATAGCGGCAGTGATAGGTGCCATCTTCATGGTCCCGCCGAACCGGTTCAAGTATTCACCATCAACGTTACCCGGCGACGGCGTCATCGCCCCGAACAGCCCCATATTGTCCATATCCTTCGGGGTCGTCTTGGCGGTCAACTGCCCCGACAGCACGGCGTTCTGCACCGACACCACCGCCATCTGCCAGTCCTTGATCTCCTGGTTCACCCGGACCGAATTCATCAGCCTGGGCACACCCACCATCGCGCCGGCCATGATCAGCCCCATAACCGCCACGGCGACGGACAACTCCACCAGCGTCACACCGCGCTGACGGCGCTTGCTCCACCGGCCAACCATGTTGTTCTTCATTTGCACGAGTGCGCCCTCGTTCACTTGCATGTCCATACCCCTCTTCCTGAGCAAATCGATTGGAAAAGCCGCGCGCCTTTGCGGTGACATCCGTGCGCTGCGACAGGGGCGATTTATGCCTGAACACCCGGCACCGCGTTATCGCGTGTTATCCGAATTTTTCGCAAAATGACAATTCCGGGGGGCAGGAAAGCACCCATCTGCGTGCCAATTTCGATAAGTCGCTGTCTATCGCCAAACGGCGAACAAGCGTCCTGAAGGAAGTTCAGAGCAAGGAGGGGCAAGGATCGACGCGAACGAGTGTTGCGTCAGGGGTCGTCGTGGCCGTCAGAATCGGCCCAACCGCAGCAAGAGTATTCCCAACGTCGCGTGCCGACGTCATCATTCAGCGGTTTCACAAGGCGCGTGGCGCGCCTGCGTACGCAGATCGGGACGGTGACGCAACGCGCCGTGGAAGACCGGACGCACAGCGGATTTGCGCCGCCCGCCGCCGAAAACGCGACGCCGGTCGCGTCAGCGCACCGCAGTCATTCCACCTTCATGCCCGCGAGTTCCGGTCGTGCGGGCGGGTAGGACAGATTCAGGTCGGTCAGCGCCTGCACCAGCAACTCAGCCACCATCAGGTTGCGGTGACGTTTCGAGTCGGACGGCACGACGTACCACGGCGCGTGTTCCGTCGACGTGGCCGATAGCGCCGCCTCGTAAGCCTTGGTGTAATGCGGCCAGAAGCTGCGTTCCTTCAGATCGTTCAGTTCGAACTTCCAGTGCTTGTTCGGATCGTCGATGCGCTCCTGCAAGCGCTTGCGCTGCTCGTCGGACGAGATATACAGGAAGCACTTGACGATGCGCGTGTGGTTGTCAGCCAGTAGACGCTCGAAGTTGTTGATGTGCGCGTAGCGTCGCTTGCACTCGTCGGCGTCGATCCAGTCGTGCACGCGCGTGATGAGCACGTCTTCGTAATGGCTGCGATTGAAGATCACCAACTCGCCCGCCCCCGGCACGACGCTATGGACACGCCACAGAAAGTCGCGCGCCAGTTCCGTGGGCGTGGGCGACTTGAAATTCGCCACGCGAATGCCGAGCGGATCGACGTTCTGGAACACCGCGCGGATGGTGCTGTCCTTGCCGCTGGTGTCCATGCCCTGCAACACGAGCAGGACACGTTGCCGGCTGTTGGCGTGCAGAAGCGTCTGCAACTCGTCGAGCTTGAGCGCCAGCTCGGCCATGCGCGCCTTGTCGTCGCCCTTGCTCTCGCCGGTAAATGGCGTATCGGCCGGATCGTAATCCGACAGGTCGAGCTTCTTGCCGAGCGGTACGCGGTATTTCTCGAACATCGCCAACTCCTCGTGACAGGCCTGCGGGCTAGTATCTCGCAAAAACAAAAGCGCGGCGCCGAACCGGCCACCGCGCTTTTTGCCTGAGGGATTCTCGTCGCCGCGTTGGCGCCGGGTTCTCCCGCGTCAGGCCCCGAGCTTCTTCTTGAGCAACTCGTTGACCTGGGCCGGATTGGCCTTGCCCTTGGTGGCCTTCATCGCCTGGCCGACCAAGGCGTTGAATGCCTTCTCCTTGCCCGCGCGGAACTCTTCGACGGACTTGGCGTTGGCGGCCAGCACCTCGTCGATGATCTTCTCGATCGCACCCGTGTCGGTGATCTGCTTCAGCCCCTTCGCTTCGATGAGGCGATCCGCCGCGCCCTCATCGGTGGCGCGCTCCTCCCACATCAACTGGAAGACCTCCTTGGCGATCTTGTTGGAGATCGTGTTGTCGGCGATGCGAGCGAGCAGACCCGCGAGCTGCGCGCTCGAGACCGGGCTTTGCTCGATGCCGATGTCTTCACGGTTCAGCAGGGACGACAGCTCGCCCATGATCCAGTTCGCGGCCGGCTTGGCACTCGCCTTGCCCGCCTTCGCGACCACGGCTTCGAAGTATGACGCTTGGGCTTTCGATTGGGTGAGCACAGCGGCGTCGTAGTCGGACAAGCCGTACGACTCGACGAAGCGCGCCTGCATGCCGGCGGGCAGCTCGGGCAACCCGGCGCGCACGCGCTCGATCCATGCGTTATCGATCACGAGCGGCAGCAGATCCGGATCCGGGAAGTAGCGATAGTCGTGCGCGTCTTCCTTGCTGCGCATCGAACGCGTTTCCTTCTTGTCCGGATCGTACAGACGCGTTTCCTGCACCACCGTGCCGCCGTCTTCGATCAACTCGATCTGACGGCGCACTTCGTACTGAATCGCCTCCTCGAGAAAGCGGAACGAGTTCAGGTTCTTGATTTCGGCACGCGTGCCGAATGCCTGCTGACCGACCGGACGCACAGAGACGTTGGCGTCGCAGCGGAAAGAGCCTTCCTGCATGTTGCCATCGCAAATACCGAGCCACACCACGAGTCCGTGCAACGCTTTCGCGTACGCCACGGCTTCGGCCGCGCTGCGCATGTCGGGCTCGGTCACAATTTCGAGCAACGGCGTGCCGGCGCGGTTCAGGTCGATGCCGGTCATGCCGGCGAAGTCTTCGTGCAGCGACTTGCCCGCGTCTTCCTCAAGGTGCGCACGCGTGAGCGTCACGACTTTTTCATAGGCTTCGCGACCGGTGCGTGCATCCGCCTCGACCTGAATCTTCAACGAGCCGCCCTGCACCACCGGAATTTCATACTGGCTGATCTGATAGCCCTTCGGCAGGTCGGGGTAGAAGTAATTCTTGCGCGCGAAGATGCTGCGCGGCGCAATCGTCGCCCCAATGGCCAGGCCGAATTCGATCGCGCGCTCGACAGCCCCGCGATTGAGCACCGGCAACACGCCCGGCAGCGCCAGATCCACGGGGCAGGCCTGCGTGTTGGGGGCCGCGCCGAACTGCGTCGATGCGCCCGAGAAAATCTTGGAAGCGGTGGAGAGCTGTGTGTGCGTCTCCAGACCAATAACGACTTCCCATTGCATAAGGTTCACCCTGTCTCAACTTGTCGGCATGGCGCGTTCGCCCTGCCCTTGCCGCCGGTCGTCGCCGCGACGGTGACGCTCCGGCCTCTGTTCCTGTTCGCCGATGCTGGCTGGCGCTGGTTCGCGTCTATCGGCGAGTGTCCGCCGCGCAAATCCCAGAGCGCGGATCGAAACTCACCGGCCAGGCGTTCTGGTAAATGCCCGGCGTGCAATACGCCTCGCAATTGGCATGACCGATGGTCACGTTGCCCGGATCCTGCCAGATGAGCAGTTTGCAGCTTCCGCTGTTCGCCCGCAGTTCGATGCTCGGACGCCACTGCGTCTGGTGGAAATCCGCCAGATTAAAGTGGCAGCTCCCGCGCTGGCCGACCCACAGACGCCAGTCGAGCGACTGCACCTGGTTGGCCGACACCTTGAGCGTTGCCTGCTCGCGGAAACCGTCTTCGTCCGTCTGCGAGCAGTAGCCCGACAGATTGATCTCGCGGTAGGCGATCGGCGTAGGACGCCCGAACGGCAGGCTGCACGACGCGAGCGTGAGCACCATGCCGGCGAGCGCCAGCCCCTTCGATACCCGCGCGGCGTGCGGGGCGAGCGACGTCGTCAAGCGTTG
This sequence comes from Pandoraea sp. B-6, assembly GCF_000282835.1. Lineage (NCBI taxonomy): Bacteria > Pseudomonadati > Pseudomonadota > Betaproteobacteria > Burkholderiales > Burkholderiaceae > Pandoraea > Pandoraea sp. B-6. Next base: position 41,073 of record NZ_KB290553.1, read on the forward strand.
GCGGCGCACGATCAGACGCCTGCCGGAGCGCGCTTGTGCCAGTCGGTCGCGCGCTGGAACGCGTCGGCCACTTGCAGCAGGCGGGCTTCGTCGAAGTAGTTGCCAATCAGTTGCAGACCGACCGGACGCGCATCGCGCCCCGCGCCGACCGGCAGGCTCATCCCCGGCAAACCGGCCAGGCTCACCGACAGCGTGTAAATGTCGGCCAGGTACATCTGCACCGGATCGGCGCTCTTCTCGCCGAGGTTCCACGCGACCGACGGTGCCACCGGACCCATGATGACGTCGCACTGCGCGAACGCATTCTGGAAGTCCTGCGCGATCAAACGGCGAATCTTCTGTGCCTGCAGGTAGTAAGCATCGTAGTAGCCGTGCGAGAGCACGTACGCGCCCACGAGAATGCGGCGCTTGACTTCGGTGCCGAAGCCTTCGGCGCGCGACTTCTTGTACATGTCGAGCAGATCGCGGTACTCGGCCGCGCGGTGGCCGTAGCGCACGCCGTCGAAACGCGACAGGTTCGACGAGGCTTCGGCCGGTGCCAACACGTAGTACACGGGAATCGACAGTTCGGTCTTCGGCAGCGACACCGGCACGCGCACGGCGCCGAGCCGCTCGAACTCACGCAATGCGTTGTCGATCGCTTCGCGCACGTCGGCGTCGAGACCTTCACCGAAGTACTCGGCCGGCAAGCCGATACGCAGACCGGCCAACGGCTTGTCGGCCGTGGCGCCGTCGAGCGGCTTGCCCAGACCGCGCGCGAAGTCTTCGTCGGCGCGCTCCAGGCTGGTCGAGTCGCGTTCGTCGAAACCCGCCATGCCGTTGAGCATCCACGCGCAATCCGCCGCGCTATGACCGAACGGGCCGCCCTGGTCGAGCGACGAAGCGAACGCGATCATCCCGTAACGCGACACGCGGCCATACGTCGGCTTGATGCCGGTCACGCCGCAGAACGCCGCCGGCTGACGGATCGAGCCGCCGGTGTCGGTTCCGGTGGCGACCGGCGCGAGACGCGCGGCCACCGCGGCAGCCGACCCGCCCGACGA
>NZ_AKXS01000250.1:0-19208 GCF_000282835.1 Pandoraea sp. B-6
CGATGCGCGCTTGCAGCGCGGCGCGGCGCTCGCGGCCTTCGTCGCCGGCGATCAGCGCCAGGCTCGTGAGCAGTGCGTGGGCCTGCGACGGCGCGGCGGCCGTGGTGAAGATATACGGCCGCGCACGATTGACGAGCCATTCGATGACACGCTCGTTGGCGGCGACGAATGCGCCGCCGACACCGGCGGCCTTGCCGAGCGTGCCGATGATGACAAGGTTCGGCGAGCACAGATCGAAATGCTCGAACACGCCTCGCCCCGTCTCGCCGACGACGCCGAAGCCATGCGCATCGTCTACCACCAGCCACGCGTTGTGTCGTTCGGCCAGTGCAAGCAGTTGTGGCAGCGGCGCGATATCGCCGTCCATCGAGAACACGCCGTCGGTGACGATCAGCTTCGTCTCGGCGGTGCTGGCGTCGAGCAGCGCGGCCAGGGCGTCGACGTCGCCGTGCGGGTAGACGTGCGTGCGCGCCCGGGACAGACGTGCGCCGTCGATCAGCGAGGCGTGATTGAGCGCTTCGGAGAAGATGTCGGCGTCCTTGTTGGCGAGCGCGGAGAGGGTCGCCAGGTTGGCCATGTAACCGGTACAGAAGTACAGCGCGCGGCCGTCGACGAGATGGGGCGACATGAAGTCGGCGAGCGCGTCTTCGAGTTCCGCGTGGGCCTGCGAATGACCGCTGATGAGGTGCGATGCGCCGCTGCCTGCGCCGTAGCGCCGCGCGCCCTCGATGAGCGCCTCGACAATCTTCGGATGCGCTGCCAGACCGAGATAGTCGTTGCTGGCGAATGCGAGCACGTCGCGGCCGTCGGCGCGTACATGGGGCTGGCAGGGCGTGGACACCACGCGGCGGCGGCGTCGCAGATGCGCGCGGTCGATGTCGGCCAGGCCGGCGTCGAGCCGGGCGAACAGGGGATGGGTTGTCATGCGGGCACCTCCGTGCCGTGCGTCGTCGTGGCGTCGAAGGCCGCAAGCGTTTGCGCCGCGAGCCAGTCGATGGTGTCGTCGTCGAGCACGTACGGCGGCATCAGGTAGACCGTGGCCCCGATGGGGCGCAGCAGCACGCCGCGCGCCCGGGCTTCGGCGTAAAAGCGTTTCGCGAAGGCGCTGGCGGCGCCGGGGGTGTCCGGCAACACCGCATCGAACGCCCAGATCATGCCGCGATGACGCAAGTGCCTGGCCCGCGGATCGTCGGCCAACGGCGCGAGTGCCTGGGTGAGGCGTTGTGCGCGAAGTATGTTGCTGGCGAGCACGTCGTCGTCGGCAAAGATGTCGAGCGTGGCGAGCGCGGCGCGGCACGCCAGCGGATTGCCGGTGTACGAGTGCGAGTGCAGGAAGCCGCGTGCGGTCTCGTCGTCGTAGAAGGCGTTGTAGATCGCGTCGCGCGAGAGCACCAGCGACAGGGGCAGATAGCCGCCGCTGATGCCCTTGGACAGGGTGAGCAGATCGGGCCAGATGCCGGCCTGCTCGCTCGCGAAGAAGGTGCCGGTGCGTCCGCACCCAACGGCGATTTCGTCGGCGATCAGATGCGCGCCGTGCTGGTCGCACAGCGCGCGCACGCGGCGCAGATACTCGGGATCGTGCATTGCCATCCCGGCCGCGCATTGCACCAGCGGTTCGACGATGACGGCGGCGATGCGTCCCTCGCGCTGCGTAAGCAACGTCTCGAGGTCTGCCGCGGCGCGACGCGCGACGTCGGCCGGCGTCTCCCCGTCGCGCGCGTCACGCGCGTCGGGCGAGGCCACCACGTGGGCGTGGCGCAGCAGCGGGTCGTAGGCATCGCGAAAGAGCGCAACGTCGGTCACGGCGAGCGCACCGAGCGTCTCACCGTGATAGCCGTGGCGCACGCAGACGAATTCGCGCTTGTCGCTGTGGCCCTGATTGCGCCACGCGTGAAAGCTCATCTTCAGGGCGATCTCGACGGCCGACGCGCCATCAGACGCGAAGAACGCATGGCCGAGCACGCCGCCGGTCAGCGCCGACAGACGCTCGGCCAGGGCAACGACCGGTTCGTGGGTGAAGCCTGCGAGCATCGCGTGTTCGAGGCGGCCAAGCTGATCGACGAGTGCCGCGTTGATGCGCGGATTCGCGTGGCCGAACAGATTGACCCACCATGAGCTGATGGCGTCGAGGTAACGCTCGCCGTCGGTATCGACGAGCCAGGGACCTTCGCCGTGGGACAACGCGACGAGCGGTAGCTGTGCCTGTTGCTTCATCTGCGTGCAGGGGTGCCAGACCTGTCGCAGACTGCGCGCGGCGAGATCGCCGGGACCGGCGGGGGGGCGCGAAGAGGCGTCCATCGGTGACTCCTTGGTTGGCCGCGACGGACGACGCTTACAAGCTAATGTGTGCCGTCCGTTCGGCTGGCCGGTGACGGGCATTGCGCAGGGCGCTGCCGCACGGGGCCGGAGGTGGGGGGATGGACGCATGGTAGGCAAAGCGTTTTAGTAGGGCAATAGGCGGAATTGGTGCGAAAAATCGCTGTTTTGTGTGCCGTAGCGTGACGTTATCGATAAATTCGCAAAACCCGCCGATAACGTTGCGGCATCTCCGCCGTCACCCCTCCCCCAAAAAATTTGTAACCGATGATGTGGCCTGACGCACGTGCGTCGCTCAGGACGCTTCGCGCCATGCTGGCGCGCGCTTCTCGAGGAACGAGCGCACCCCTTCGCGGCCTTCGTCGGACGCGCGGATCTTCGCGATGCGGTCCGCCGTGTCGGCGATGGCGCCGTCGTCGATCTCTCGACTCGCGAAGTCCTGCACGAGCCGTTTGCACTCTTTTACTGCGTTCGGGCTGTTGTCGACGAGCGCCTTGGCCAGTGCCTGCACGGTGCTGTCGAGCGCCTCGGCGCTCACGACTTCGTGCACGAGACCGTGACGGTGGGCGGTCGCGGCGGTGAAGCGCTCCGCCGTGAGGAAATAGCGGCGCGAAGCCGACTCGCCGAGGGCGCGAATGACGTAGGGGCCGATCGTTGCCGGCATCAGGCCCAGCTTTGCCTCCGACAGGCAGAAGTGCGCGGTGTCGACCGCCACGACCATGTCGGCCACGGCGGCAAGACCCACGCCGCCCGCGTACGCGTCGCCCTGCACGCGGGCGATCACCGGCTTCGGGCAGCGATAGATCGTGCTCAGCATGACGGCCAGAGTCATCGCGTCGGCGCGGTTCTCGGCGTCCGAGTAGCCGGCCATCTTCTGCATCCAGTTCAGATCGGCACCCGCGCAGAAGGCGACGCCTTCTGCGGCGAGCACGATGGCGCGCACGTCGTCGTTCGTGGCGAGCGCGCGAAACGCGCCCGTCAGTTCCTCGATGACCGTTTCGTTGAACGCGTTGCGCACGTCCGGACGATTGAGCGTGACGGTGGCGACGTGGGCGTCGACGCTGACTTTTAACGTGACGAGATTCATGACGTGGAATTCCTCGATGGGCCGTTGCGGGCGATTACATGCGGAACAGGCCGAAGCGCGTTTCGGGAATGGGCGCGTTGAGCGTGGCCGACAGCCCCAGTCCGAGCACGGTGCGGGTATCCGCCGGATCGATCACGCCGTCGTCCCACAGGCGGGCGCTGGCGTAGTACGGATGGCCCTGGCGCTCGTATTGATCGCGAATCGGCTGCTTGAAGGCATCCTCTTCCTCGGCGCTCCACTGGCCGCCACGGCCCTCGATGCCGTCGCGCTTGACCGTGGCGAGCACCGACGCGGCCTGCTCGCCGCCCATCACCGAGATACGGGCGTTCGGCCACATCCACAGGAAGCGCGGCGAGTAGGCCCGGCCACACATGCCGTAGTTGCCGGCGCCGAACGAGCCGCCGATGATGACCGTGAACTTCGGCACGTTCGCGGTGGCGACCGCCGTCACCATCTTCGCGCCGTGCTTGGCGATGCCCTCGTTCTCGTACTTGCGCCCGACCATGAAGCCGGTGATGTTCTGCAGGAAGATCAGCGGGATCTTGCGCTGGCAGCACAGCTCGATGAAGTGCGCGCCCTTCTGGGCCGACTCGGAGAACAGGATGCCGTTGTTCGCCACGATGCCGACCGGATAGCCCCACAGATGCGCGAAGCCGCACACGAGCGTGGTGCCGTAGCGCGCCTTGAATTCGTCGAACTCGGAGCCGTCGACCAGGCGCGCAATCACTTCGCGTACGTCGAACGGCTTCTTCGTGTCGGACGGAATCACGCCGTACAGGTCTCGGGCGTCGTACTTCGGCTCGACCGGTGGCTTGACCGCAACCGTGGCCGGTTTGCGACGGTTGAGATTCGCTGCGATGCTGCGCGCGATGGACAGCGCGTGCGCGTCGTTCTGCGCGAAGTGATCGACCACGCCCGACAGGCGCGTGTGGACGTCGGCGCCGCCGAGGTCTTCGGCGCTCACTTCCTCACCGGTGGCCGCTTTCACGAGCGGCGGGCCGCCGAGGAAAATCGTGCCCTGTTCCTTGACGATGATCGACTCGTCGCTCATCGCAGGCACGTAGGCGCCGCCGGCGGTACACGACCCCATCACCACGGCGATCTGCGGAATGCCCTGCGCGGACATCTGCGCCTGGTTGTAGAAGATGCGCCCGAAGTGATCGCGGTCGGGGAAGACATCGTCCTGGTTCGGCAGGTTGGCGCCGCCCGAGTCGACCAGGTAGATACACGGCAGATGGTTCTGCTCGGCGATCTCCTGCGCGCGCAGGTGCTTCTTGACCGTCATCGGGTAATAGGTGCCGCCCTTGACCGTGGCATCGTTGCAGACGATCACGCACTCCTGGCCTGATACACGGCCGATGCCGGTGATGATGCCGGCGCCCGGGGCGTCGTCGTGATACATGCCGATGGCCGCGAGCTGCGAGAGTTCGAGAAACGGCGAGCCCGGATCGAGCAACTGTTGTACGCGCTCACGCGGCAGCAGCTTGCCGCGCGCGATGTGCTTCTTGCGCGCGGCCTCACCGCCGCCACCGGCCAGTTGTGCAATGCGGGCACGCAGGTCGTCGACCAGGGTCTGCATCGTGGCCGCGTTGCGTGCAAAGTCTTCGCCGCGCGGGTTGAGCTTGCTTTCAAGAATCGGCATGTGACGAAATCCGGTGGAGAGTGAGGGAGTCGTTGGAGGCGTTTCGTGGACGTGCACCGCGGCGGGGTCAGTCGAACAGGTCGCCGTCGATGTAGCGCCAGCGGCCGTCGTCCGAGCGCTCGAAGCGGCTGCGTTCGTGCAGCCGGTGCGCCCGTCCGCCGACCTTGTAGCGGGCGACGAATTCGACTTCGGCATGCGACGCATCGCTTTGGCGATGGGCCTTGATCTGCAGGCCAAGCCATTGCGGTGCGTCGTCGAAGTCAAGCGTGGCGGGACGCGTGCGCGCCGCCCAGGTGTCGAGCAGGTACGCGGCGTTGTGACGCACGAACGCCGTGTATCGCGAGCGCATCAGCGCTTCGGCGCTCGGCGCCATGTCGCCGTGTTCCAGGTAGCGCGCGCAGCAGTCGTCGAACGTGGGCCCGCCGCAAGGGCAGGTGTCGCGCTCGAGGTCTGGCGTCATCGCGCTGCGCGACGTTTGGGGTCTTGCCATCGTGAGTCTTGCCTTGTTGTCAGATCTTGCCTTGCTTCAGACAGGCCTCGACCTGTGGGAAGTGGTCGAAGCCCCAGAACGGTTCGCCGTCCACGATCACGAAGGGCGAGCCGAACACCCCGCGCGCCATCGCCAGATCGATTTCGGCCTTGAGATGGTCCTTGGCGGCGGGCGAGTGCATGCCGGCGTCGAGCTTCGTGCCGTCGATGCCCAGGGCCTCGCCGAGACGCACGAGTTCCGCCGGGTCGCCGATGTTCACGTCGTCGACGTAAAGCGCGTGGAAGATCGACTTCGCGAACTCGGCGGACAGGTCGCCGCCGTGATGATCCTGCACCCAGAGCACGGCGCGCTCGGCGGCTTGCGTCGGAATCGGGAAGTGCGTCGGCCGCTTGTACGCGATGCCGTGAAACCGCGCGGTGCGCTCCACGTCATGCCGCAGATACGCGGTCTTGATCGGATGCTGCGTCGGTGCGCCCGTGCCGTTCACCTTATAGACGATGTCGAGCAGGATCGGATGCCACGCCACGCCACGCCCGTGTCTCGTCGCGATGTCGTCGATGCAGGTGCTCGCAAAATACCCATACGGGGATGCGAAATCGAAATAAAAGTCGATGGCGGACGTCATGTGGGCTCCGTTTCCGAGTGACGTGTCTGGCCCGCGAATCAAAAGATGCGGCGGTGTGGCTACAGCTTGTTATTCCGTTTCGCGCCGGACGATGTCTGCCCGGTCGCGAATTTATTTTTTCCTGCGATTACCACGCAAGTGCGTTGCCGTCGTAATTGAAGAAACCTCCGTTGTGCGTGGCGCGCTCGCCCGGTGCTCGGGCGAGCACACGCCGCATGCCGGCCACGCTCGTCTGCACGTCGATGTCCGCGTTCTCGCCGCCCATGTCCGTGCGCACCCAGCCCGGATGCATTGCGACGCAGGTGGCGCGCCGCGCTTCGAGCGACGTGGCCTTGACGACCGAATTCACGGCCGCCTTGCTTGCCCGATAAAGCCAGCTGCCATTCGTCTCCATCAGGGCGATGCTGCCCATGCGACTCGAAAGAAAGCCAAACGCGCCGCCGGCGGCCTCGACGAACGGCAACACGAGCGGCGCGGCCTGCATGGCGCCGAGGACATTCGTGTGGAACACGCGGTCGAACTCGGCCATGGTGATCGGCGCGAGGCCCGTGGTGCGCTCCGAATTCACGCCTGCGTTGTAGATCGCGACGTCCAGGGCCACGCCATCGAGTTGCCACGACAGGCCGGAGAGCGACTCCACACGCGTGACGTCGAGCTGCAACGGCTCGGCGTCCAACTCGCGCAAGGCCGCCAGACCGTCCTCATGGCGTGCTGTAGCGAAGACACGCCAGCCGTCGTCGCGATACTGTCTGACGAATTCCATGCCGATGCCGCGCGAGGCACCGATGATGAGCGCTGTTTTCATGACCTGTGATTCCTGTGGGCCAGTGCGTGAGCCTGCGGGGTCAAACGAGTTCGATGGCCATCGCTGTCGCTTCGCCGCCGCCGATACACAGGCTGGCTACGCCGCGCTTGCCGTCGGTCTGGCGCAACGCACCGATGAGCGTGACCAGGATGCGGGCGCCGGAGGCGCCGATCGGGTGGCCGAGCGCACAGGCGCCGCCATGAATATTGACCTTCTCGTGCGGCAGGTTGAACTCGTGCATCGCGGCCATAGTGACGACCGCGAAGGCTTCGTTGATTTCATACAGATCGACGTCGTTCGTCGACCAGCCGGTCTTCTCGAAGAGCTTGCGCATCGCGCCGACCGGCGCCGTGGTGAAGAGGCCCGGCTGTTGGGCGAAGGTGGTGTGTCCGGCGATGCGCGCGAGCGGTGCGAGGCCGAGACGTTTGGCCGTCGATTCGCGCATCAGTACCAAGGCGGCGGCACCATCCGAGATCGACGACGAATTTGCCGCTGTCACCGTGCCGTCCTTGCGGAAGGCTGCCTTGAGCGTCGGGATCTTTTCGGGGTTGGCCTTGAACGGCTGCTCGTCCTGATCGACCACCGTGTCGCCCTTGCGACCCGGTACCGTCACCGCCGCGATTTCCCACGAGAACGCGCCGTCCTTCGTGGCCTTTTGCGCGCGTTCGAGCGAGGCGATGGCGAAGGCGTCCTGGGCCTCGCGGGTGAAGGCGTAACGGTCGGCGCATTCCTCGGCGAAGGTGCCCATCAGGCGACCCTTGTCGTAGGCGTCTTCCAGACCGTCGTAAAACATGTGGTCGATGACCTGGCCGTGTCCCATGCGCATGCCGGTGCGTGCCTTCGGCAGCAGATACGGGGCGTTACTCATGCTTTCCATGCCACCGGCGACGATCACGTCGGCGCTGCCGGCCACGAGCATGTCGTGCGCAAACATGGCGGCGCGCATGCCCGACCCGCACATCTTGTTGACGGTGGTCGCTCCGGCGGCGAGCGGCAGACCGGCGCCGAGCGTGGCCTGACGCGCAGGCGCCTGACCCTGGCCGGCGGGCAGCACGCAGCCCATGACCACTTCGTCGACCTGCTCGGGTTGGATTCCGGCGCGTTCGACGGCGGCGCGAATGGCAGCGGCACCCAGTTGCGGTGCGGTCACATCGCCGAATACCCCTTGCAGGCCGCCCATCGGCGTGCGTGCGGCGGAAACGATAACGATCGGGTCGTGTTGCATGGCAGTCTCCTGTAATTGCTTGCGGGGGCCGACGATCGTCCTTGCGAACCGGGTCGTCAGCCCCCGAATATCCAATGCTTCAGTCCTTGCATCGTCCGTGTGCCCGGCGAGGGGTGTCCGGCGTGGCCGGACAAGGTGGCTCGCTCAGGCGCGCGGATTGCGTAATTCGGCCATCGCGGCCACGCAGCGGTCGTAAATGCGCGGCAGGGCTTCGAGGCTGTTGACCGACATGCGCAGGTCGCGCACCAGCCCGTCGCGCAGGCCGTACACCCAGCCGTGCACCGTTACGGGCTGATTGCGGGCCCAGGCGTCGCGCAATACCGTCGTATGACAGATATTGACCACCTGCTCGATGGCGTTCAGTTCGCACAGTCGGTCGTGACGCGCGTCGCGCGACGGCAGCGCGTCGATTTGCTCGACGTGGCGCTCGTACACATCGCGCACGTGGCGCAGCCAGTTGTCGACGAGGCCCATCTTCGCGCCGTCGAGCGCCGCGCCTACGCCGCCGCAACCGTAATGGCCGACCACCATGATGTGGCGAACCTTCAGCACTTCGACGGCGAACTGCAATACCGACAGACAGTTCAGATCGCTGTGCACCACGACGTTCGCGATATTGCGGTGGACGAACACTTCGCCCGGCGCGAGGCCCGTGATCTGGTTAGCCGGCACGCGCGAGTCCGAGCAGCCGATCCAGAGGTACTCCGGCGTTTGCAGCTTTGACAACCGCTCGAAAAATGCGGGATCTTCCGCGTTCACGCTGGCGACCCAGGCGCGGTTGTTATCGAGCAGATGGAGGAGAGGTTGGTCTTTGTCTTCGGTCATGATCGTGTCATCCGGTGAACGTGTCGTGTGCTGGGAGACATCGCATGCTCAAGCGGCCGCCGCGCGGGGCGGGGCGCTGGTGGCACCGTGGCCGGTGCCGTAGCGATTGACGAAACGCAGCGAGACATCGTACGGATAGAAGTCGTGCATCTGTCCGGCTCGCACCCGGTCCTGGTAGTCCTGCCACAGGCCGGGGTCGAAAAAATCCGGATGATGCTGGCTCAGGGAGTGCCGCACGCGCGCGTCTCCTGTCAGAAACGTCTCGAACGTCTGCGGAAACACGTCGTGCGGGCCTACACGGTACCAGACTTCCCCCGACATCGCCTCTTCTTCGTTACGGGGTTCCGGCACTCGACGGATGTGGCAATCCGTCAGATATTCCAGTTCATCGTAGTCGTAAAAGACCACCCGGCCGTGGCGCGTGACACCGAAATTCTTGTACAGCAGATCGCCGGGGAAGATGTTCGCCGCCATCAGCTCCTTCACCGCGTTGCCGTACTCGCGCATGGCGTGGTCGACCTCGGCGTCCGATGCCGTTTGCAGCCACAGATTGAGCGGCGTCATGCGGCGCTCGATGTAGCAGTGGCGGATCACGAGGGCGTCACCGTCGACTTCGAGCTGCGAGGGCACTTCGCGCTGGAGTTCGGCGAGCAGGGCGTCGTCGAAACGCGCGCGCGGAAAGGCCACGCTCGAGAACTCCAGCGTATCGGCCATCCGGCCCACGCGATCATGCTGCTTGACCATCAGGTACTTCGCTTTCACCTGCTCGCGCGTGGTCTCCTTGGGTGGCGCGAAGCGCTCGCGAATCACTTTGAATACGTACGGATACGAGGGCAGCGTGAAAACCAGCATGACCAGCCCGCGAATGCCCGGCGCGCTCACGAACAGGTCGCTCGAATGCTTCAGGTGATGCAGGAAATCGCGATAGAACAGGTTCTTGCCGTGTTTCTGCAGACCGACCGACGTATAGATCTCCGCTTTCGGCTTGCCCGGCATGATCGTGCGCAGGAACTGCACGTAGGCCGACGGCACTTCCATATCGACCATGAAATAGGCATGTGTGAAGCCGAACACCACGCGGAGTTCCTCGCGGCGCAGCAGAGCGGCGTCGAGCGTCAGCATGCCGTTCGCGTCGTGCATGATCGTCAGGGCGAAGGGCGTGGTCACATCGCCGTTCACGATACGTCCCACGATATAGGCGGCCTTGTTCCGGAAGAACAGCGACGCGAGCACATGAATCTGGAAATTCGGCGCGGGCACGAAGTCGCCGAGCGTCTCATCGAGGGCGCGCATCACATAACCGACGTCGCGCGTCAGATCGGCAAACGGGCGTTTGAGCTGGAAATTCGTGACGATGCGCGCGATCGTGGGGGCCATGCCGTCTTGCGCCGGGTAATAGACGCGATACGTCGGCTTCGCGGCGGGCGCGTCGTTCTCGATGTACTCCGTCGCCACGGCGGGGCGCACGAAGATGAAGCGGTTGTTGAAATACGAACGGTGCAGGATCTTGCAGCACACCGAGTTGAAAAACGTCTCGGCCAGCTCCGGCTGACGGTGCTCGGTGAGCAAGCCGATGTAATGCAGCTTCACTTGCTGCCAGACATCGTCGTCGAGCGACTGGGCGTCGAACTCGTCTTCGAGCGTCACGACGCATTCGCGCACGCGTTCGTCGTAATAGGCGATGCGGTCGCGCTGGAGCTTCTGGATACCCATGAAATCGCCCGCCTCGAAACACGCCTGCGCCGCGATGCATACATCGCGGAAAATGCGGTAATGCTTGTCGAAGCCGTCCAGCATCGTGCGGGCGACATCGTAAGCAAACTGCGACGACAGGAGTTTCGGGAAGTGATTCATACCGGTCGGGACAGGCGCAGGGGCGATCTCAAGGGATTGTAGCGCCGCTGCCTGCGCCTGAATGTCAGTCGATGTGTCGTGGGCTTACATCGTTTCCGCGAACAACTCGCGGCCGATCAGCATGCGGCGGATCTCCGACGTGCCCGCGCCGATTTCGTAAAGCTTCGCGTCGCGCCACAGGCGGCCGACCGGGTACTCGTTGATATAGCCGTTGCCGCCCAGAATCTGGATTGCCTCGCCGGCCATCCACGTCGCCTTTTCGGCCGTGTACAGAATCACCCCCGCGCAGTCCTTGCGCACCTGACGCACGTGATCGCGACCGAGCGAATCGAGCTGGCGGCCCACCGCGTAGAGATACGCGCGGCTTGCCTGCAGAATCGTGTACATGTCCGCGACCTTGCCCTGGATGAGCTGGAACTCTCCGATCGACTGGCCGAACTGCTTGCGGTCGTGGATATAGGGCACGACCACGTCCATGGCCGCCTGCATGATGCCCAGCGGGCCGCCGGCGAGCACCGCGCGCTCATAGTCCAGACCGCTCATGAGCACCTTCGTGCCGCCGCCGACCTGGCCCAGCACGTTCTCCTCCGGCACCTCCACGTTCTCGAACACCAGCTCACCCGTGTGCGAGCCGCGCATGCCGAGCTTGTCCAGCTTCTGCGCGACCGAGAATCCCTTCATGCCCTTCTCGACAAGGAAGGCCGTCATGCCGCGGGCGCCCGCTTCCGGATCGGTCTTGCCGTAGACGACCAGCGTGTCGCAGTCCGGGCCGTTCGTGATCCACATCTTCGTGCCGTTGAGCACGAAGCGGTCGCCGCGCTTCTCGGCACGCAGCTTCATGCTGACCACGTCCGAGCCGGCGTTCGGCTCGCTCATCGCGAGGGCGCCGATATGCTCCCCCGACACCAGCTTGGGCAAGTACGTCGCCTTTTGCGCGGCGGTGCCATTGCGGTGGATCTGGTTGACGCAGAGGTTCGAGTGCGCGCCGTACGACAGGCCGATCGACGCCGAGGCGCGCGAGATTTCCTCCATCGCGATCATGTGGGCCAGATAGCCCATGTTCGCGCCGCCGTACTCTTCCGAAACCGTCATGCCGAGCACGCCGAGGTCGCCCATCTTGCGCCAGAGGTCCATCGGGAACTGGTCGGTGCGGTCCACTTCGCCTGCGCGCGGGGCGATTTCCTTGGACGCGAAGTTCGCGACCGATTCGCGCAGCATATCGAGGTCTTCGCCGAGCATGAAATTGAGTCCGGGCAACAGGGTCATGACACAGTCTCCAGAGGGTGGCGCGTGGCCGTTAGCCCGCGCATGGGTTCGATGGTGCGGCTGATGAGGTTGATTCGGTGATCCGGTGGCGGGGGCGCTCAGCGAGTCTTGGGAGACGACGTTGCCGAGGGACTTGCCGCCAGCACGAACAGCGTTTGCTGCATCAGTGCGCAAAGCGTCCATTTGTCGTCGTCGACAACGAACAGTTCGGCGGTGGCGACGATCAGCGTGCGACCGGCTTTCACGACCTGGCCGCGTCCGATCAGTGTATCGCCCTTGCCGGGCGCGAGAATGTTCAGTTTGTATTCGGCGGTGACCAGTTCCTGGTCCGGCGAGATGCGGGTGTAGCCTGCGTAGCCGCCGGCGGAGTCCGCGATGGCGCCGATCACTCCCCCGTGGAAAAAGCCGTGCTGCTGGTTGACCTTGTCCGAGAACGGCAGCGAGATTTCGCAGTGTCCGTCGGCAAGATGCGAGAGCAACGCGCCCCAATGCGTCATGACGCCCTGTTGGTCGAAGCTGGCGCGGATTTTTGCGGCGACGGCGTCGTCGAGCGGTGCAGCGTGAGAGACAGGGAGGTTGGCCATGATGGGAGCGAAAGTACGGACAAAGCCGAGTGCCCAGATATTACTTTACGTTTACGTAAACGTAAAGTAAGGGCTTTCCAGCATCGAAAGCGCGAAGGTCGGCCGGGCGGGAGGCGACCCCGGACAGGATGCAGGGCGAGGCGGGTTGAGGCGGGTTGGGGCAGTAAGTGGTTGAAACCGAGGCCGACGCCAAGGCCGAAACAGAAGTCGAAACCTGACGAATCAGTGCGACACGGACGTCGTCTTCGACCGTTGAGCGACGTCGGCGGGTGCGGCTTCGCCGGCAGCCTCGAGCAGCGCGAGACATTGGGCTTCGTGTTGCGCGACCTCGTCGAGCGTGGCGTGAAGGTCTTCGAGTTGCTGCTCGAGCCCCTGCCGATGCTGGGACAGCGTTTCGAGGAACACGCGAAGCTGGGACACCGTATCCTTGGGCGACTCGTAGAGATCGAGAATCGACTTGATCTCCGAGAGCGTGAGTCCTAGACGTTTGCCGCGCAGCGTCAGCTTCAGACGCGTGCGATCCTGCCCGGTGTAGACGCGGTGGCGCCCGCCGGGACCTTCGCGGGCCGGTGTGAGCAGCCCCTGATCCTCGTAGAAACGGATCGCGCGGGGCGTAATGTCGAACTCGCGGGCAAGCTCGGTAATCGTGTATGTGAGCATCGGGTTAAGCAGGTGCTTACCATTGCAGATAGAATTGCCGTTTACGTTAGCGTCAAGTTGCTTCCTATGCAATCGGTGACGGCGTTAACCGATAACGACAGAACAAGTCCATCTGGAGCGTGGTCCTCGTGAATGCCCTTGAACAACAACTGAATTACCCCCTCGGAGAATTCTTGCCGGAAGGCGGCACCGTGCACGAAGTGGCGCCAGGCGTCTTCTGGGTGCGCATGCCGCTGCCGTTCGTGCTCGATCACATCAACCTGTGGTTGCTGCGCGACGATATCGACGGCGTCAAAGGCTGGACCGTCGTCGATTGCGGCATCACCCATCCGCAGATCAAGGCCTATTGGGAACAAGTGTTCGAGAACGCGCTCGGCGGCGAGCCGGTTCTGCGTGTCGTCGTCACGCATTGCCACCCCGATCACCTCGGCCTCGCGCACTGGATCTGCAAGGGCGGCGACAAACCCCGCTGGTCGGCCCGGCTCGCCATGTCGCAGGGCGACTACGCATGGGGCCGCCTCATGTCGGAGGCCGTCAACAACAACGCCGCCAATGCCGGCGGAGAGTTCGCCGTGGCGCACTTTATTTCGCATGGTCTCGCCGATGAGGCCATGATCGACCAGATCCGCCACCGCAAGACCTACTTCAGCGATCTCGTGCCCGAAGTGCCGTCGCGCTTCTTCCGCTTGCGCGATGGCGAGGCCCTGCGCATCGGCGGCAGCGACTGGCGTTTGATCGCGGGTTATGGCCACTCGCCGGAGCACATGGCGCTGTACTCCGAACAGCACAACGTGCTCATCTCCGGCGATATGGTGCTGCCGCGCATCTCGACCAATGTCAGCGTCTTTGACATCGAACCCGAAGCCAACTCGCTGCAACTGTTCCTCGACTCGCTCGGCGTCTATCTCGATCTGCCCGCCGATTGTCTCGTGCTGCCCTCGCATGGCCGGCCGTTCACCGGACTGCACACCCGCATCGGCCAACTGCGCGATCACCACACCGCGCGGCTGCAGGAGGTGCGCGACGCCTGCGCCCGGTCGCCGCAAAGCGCGGGCGATATCGTGCCGATCATGTTCCATCGCAAGCTCGATGCGCACCAGACCACCTTCGCCATGGGCGAAGCGCTGGCGCACCTGCACATGCTCTGGCGTTCGGGGGAACTCAAGCGCGAGCAGGATGCGAAGGGCGTCTGGCGCTTTTCCCCAGTTTGATCGGACCTGCGTGACCGACCTGCACGGAGACCTGCCTTCGCGGCAGGTGCGAGTGACAGGTACGAGCGACAGGTGCGAGCGTCGCATATGATCGGCCGACTGGATCGGTTGACCAGAAAACAATGCCCCGGTGACCGAATCAGGTCGCCGGGGCATTGCTTTTGCGCGCGTGCTTTCGGCGTCGCGTGCGACGTCAGGCGTGCTGCGTCGATGCCGCCGTGTTGCGGCCGTCGCGACCAAGCAAACCGTACGTCACCAGGCTGATCGTCACCGTCATCAGAATGTAATACGCGGGGGCCAGCGGGTTCTGCGTCGCCTTGATCAGGTACGTGATCCAGAACGGCGCGAGACCGCCGAACAACATCACCGAGACGTTGTAGAGAATCGAGACGCCCGTCGAGCGCACGCCGACCGGGAACACCTCGGTGACCGCCGTCGGGAACGCGCCCCACACGAAGCCCATGCAGACGGCCGGCAGAATCTGCGCGAGCAGCAGATTGCCCATCGACGGCGCACCGTGCAGCCGCGTGAACATCCAGAACGACGTCAGGCCGTAGAGCAGCACGAACAGCAGAATCAGCGGTTTGCGGCCCACGCGATCCGAAATCCAGCCCGTGAGCGGGCACAGCGCGGCGATCAGCATGGCGGCGATGAACGTCGACAGGCTCGCGGCGCCCTGCGTCAATCCCAACTGCTTGACTGCGTAGATCGGCGTATAGATCAGCGTGACGTAGAACGACGTCGTTGCGGCAACCGTCAGGCCGAAGCCGGCGATGAGGGCGCGATAGTGATGCGAGAAGACGTCGGCGAGCGGTGTGCGGCGGGTCGGTGCACGCGCGGCCGCGTAGGCCAGAAACTCTGGCGACTCGGTCATGCGACGTCGAATATAAAAACCCACCGGACCGATCAGAATCCCGAACAGAAACGGAAGCCGCCAGCCCCACGATTCGAGTGCCTCCTTGGTGAGCGACGTGTTGAGCCCATACGCGCACAGCCCGGCGAACGCGACGGCCAGTGCCTGCGAGCACATTTGAAAACTGCCGTAGAAGCCGCGCAGGTGGGGCGGCGAAAACTCGATGAGCATGGCCGTCGAGCCGCCGAATTCACCGCCCGCCGAGAAGCCCTGAATGACGCGTGCCAGCAGGATAAGCAGCGGCGCGGCGAAGCCGATCGCCGCATACGTCGGCGCGATGCCGATCAGGCCCGTGCCCAGCGCCATGAGCAACACCATGACCGAGAGCGCCGACTTGCGCCCGGCCCGGTCGGCGTACAAACCGAATGCGAGCCCGCCGATGGGACGGAAGAAGAACGCTACGCCAAGCGACGCCACACTCGCGAGCAGCGAGTTCGTATCGTTTTCCGCAGGGAAGAAGAGTTTCGCGATGATGACCGCGAAGAGACCGTAGACCGTAAAGTCGAACCACTCGAATGCATTGCCCAGCGTGGAACCGATCACCGCTTTGCGTCGCAGTGCCGGATCGATGACCGGCGCGCCGGTGGGGGTTGCCTGCATATGCCTCTCCTGCTTGGTTGGGCGTGCCGCAGTCGGATCGGTCTGCTAACGTCCGTCGACATCCGTCCGCTCGCTGACGGCAAGACCGGTTTAACGTCGTGTGTACCTCTATCGAAGTTACACAAGCAC
The DNA here is from genome assembly GCF_000282835.1 of Pandoraea sp. B-6. Lineage (NCBI taxonomy): Bacteria > Pseudomonadati > Pseudomonadota > Betaproteobacteria > Burkholderiales > Burkholderiaceae > Pandoraea > Pandoraea sp. B-6. The sequence goes on from NZ_AKXS01000250.1 coordinate 16,233, forward strand.
TCTAGCGCAGGTTCGCAATGCACCACAACGGTTCAATAATCCGCGCTGCCACGGCGGCCGGCGCGTGTTCCAAGGGAGAAACTTGGGCGTGTCGGACTATCGATTCCCGCGGCTGCCTTTCCACCGGTAGTCTCGTTGACCGACCCATTCCCACGTGCCGGTGTAGGGGTTGAACTCGTAGCCTTCCCGGTATTCGCTGGTGTAGCAGCCGCCCTTCTGCAGATAGCATTTCTCGCTCAGGAAGTGAGCGGCATCGCGCGACGTGCGTGGTCGCGCCTGCGGCACGACGATGTATGGCTGCGCGGGCGCGATGACGACGGGCGGTCGCGGCGCAATGATGACGGGGGCGGGCGCGATGATGGTGGGCGCCGGCGTCACGATCACCGGTGCAGGGGCGACGACCATGGGGGCGGGCGCGACGAGGGTCGGGGCGGGGCGGATGTACGACTCCGGCGGGCCGACGATTTGCCAGTTGCCAGGGTCCAACGCCGCGCACCCGGAAACCATCAGGGCAAGCGGCAGGCTAAGGATGAGGGCGATGCGTCGGTGTAGCGCGACGCCGCGATTGGGGCAAGCGCGTGACGCGGCTTGCGTTGACATGGCGTTCATGGGGACGTCGCGCGTTAGGGATTCGGAGCAATGTAACGCGTGACATTGAGCTTCCCCCGGTTTCACCCTTGGATTTGGGGAATATCCCTGCGTTGGCCGCTATTTGGGGCCTGTTGAGGGATCGTCGGGCGGCGGGTCGGCATGGGCCGAGGGGGCGTTTTGTACGTTGCGCTCGGACAACCGTGGCTTTCGCGGCGCACGGGCGAAGAGCACGTCGTAAAGCCAGCGCGGCAGGCATCGCATGACGCAGGCCACCACGCCCATTGGCCACGGCAGCACCACGAAGCGCTTGCGTCGAGCGATCGCCGCGGCCGCCTTGCGCGCGAACGTGTCCGGGGGCATCAGGAACGGCATCGGAAACGGATTGCCATCCGTCATTGGCGTGCGAATGTAGCCGGGCGCAATCGTCACGACCGCGACCTTGGCGGCGCGTAATTCCACTCGCAGGCTTTCGAGGTACGTCATCGCGGCGGCCTTCGATGCGCTGTAGGCGCCATGCCCGGGCAGACCGCGCACACCGGCCACGCTGCCGATACCGACGAGCGTGCCCTGCTTGCGTTCGCGCATTGGCGCGACGAAGGGGCTGAACGTGGCCACCATCGCCAGCCAGTTGGTGTCCATGACCGACGCAAAGTGCGGCAGATCGGCCGGGTCTTCAGTCGTCACGCCGTGGCTGATGCCGGCATTCGCGATAACGATGTCCGGTACGCCGTGACGCGCCATGAAGTCGTCGGCCGCCGCGCGCAACGCGAGCGCGTCACGCACGTCGAGCGCGTAGCTATGTACGGCATGCGGATGGGGGAGCGAGGCGGCCAGATCGGCGAGCCTGTCGCCGCGTCGGCCCACCAGCCCGAGGATGGCGCCCTGCGCGGCGTAGTGGCGTGCGAGTGCTTCGCCCAATCCACTCGAGGCGCCCGTGATAAAGACCTTCGGTGATGTCGTGTGTGTTGCCATCTAATGCAAAAGCCCGGCCGGGGCCGGGCTGGGTGAGCGGCGAAGCTTACAGCTTCTTCGCGCGGATCTGGTTGATGATGGCGTCGGCCGTCTTGAGCGCCGCATCGAACGTCTGCTGCTCGGTCGTGGCCGGCTTGCCGGCCTTTTGCAGGGCGTCGCCCGAGGTGGCCGGCGAGACCAGGTACTTGCCCTGGATCGCGATCGTCGGCACGCCGTCGATCTTGTAGTCCTGCCACGTCTTGTTGGCCGTCTTCACGCTGGCCTGGGTCGAGAAGCCGTTATAGGCGTCGAGATACTTCTGCTTGTCGATGCCGAACTGCGTGAGGAAGTCGGCCTGGGTCTGCGCCGTCAGCAGATAGTTGTGCTTGACGTGGATCTCGTTGAAGACCTTCGGCGTGAGTTCGGCTTCGCGGCCCAGCGCGCGGAGTGCGTAGAACATACGGGTGTGCGGCTCGAAGCGGTCCTGGAAGGCGACCGGCACGCGCTTGAACACGACATCCTTGCCTTGCTTCTTGACCCACGCTTCCAGCGACGGTTCGAGCGCATTGCAGTGCGGGCAGCCATACCAGAAGAATTCGGTGACTTCGATTTTGCCCGCGCCGGCCGACGTGGGCTGTGCTTGCGGCAACACCAGGTAATCGGTTCCCGCGACCGGGGCTTCGGGCGAGGCCGAGGCGGCGCCGCAAAGGAAACCGAAAGACAGCAGAACGGTACCAAGAAGTTTTTTCATGATCGTTGTTGAGGAGTGAGGCAGACGCGCCAGCCATCGGTTGGTCGGCGTTCCTGCGAAACCATATCCCGGATTCAGACAGATAAGCTAGTGCGTATGACCAGCGCCGCGCTGCCGGGTTCAACCTCCCGGCAACCCCGGCGTTTCCCGAGCGATGCCGCCGGTGGGGCATGCATTCCGCACGGGCGCGACGCGGTGCCGGGCGACGAAACAAAAGGCGTTGCCCTTATCGAGCAACACCTCTTGCGTTTATTGCTTCGTGAAGCGGATCACGGCCGTGTCGTAGCCACCATCCTGCAGGCGCTGACGCACATGGTTCATCTCGTCGAGCTTGCCATACGGGCCGAGGCGCACGCGGTAGAGCGTCAGACCGTTGGCATCGCGCTGCGTGACTTTCGCCTCGAAGCCCGAGAGCGCCAGCTTGGCGCGCAGTTGCTCGGCGTCGCTCTGCGACTTGAATGCGCCGACTTGCAGGTAGTAGCCCGTGTTGGCGGTGTCCGTCGCGCTGGCGGGCGGCGTGGTCTGCGGCGCGACCGGCACCGTCGACTTGCCGCTGAGAATATCGGCGGGCGACGGCTTTGTCGGGGCCGGTGCCGTGGGCGCGGACGCGGTGGGCGACGTGACCGGTGTGCCGGGTACGAGCGGCGACGTCACGGCCTGCGAGGCAGACTCCGGCCCGGCCA
>NZ_KB290554.1:0-23650 GCF_000282835.1 Pandoraea sp. B-6
GGGTGCGGCCGGTGCCGAGGCCGGCGCCGCAGCATTCTGCGCCCACACGGCAACGGCCGCGAACGCCAGCGTCCCGGCGGCAAGTGCGATCGCGGAGCGTTTCATCATCGTTTTGCGGATCATGGTTGCGCTCCTCACGCCTGAACCAGCGGGCCGGCGTTCTTGAGGTACTGTTCGCGAATCGCCTTCGCAGACCAGTACGCCAGCGCCGCCACCACGCCCGTGGGGTTGTAACCCATGTTCTGCGGGAACGCCGACGCCCCCATCACGAACACGTTGGACACATCCCAGCTTTGCAGGTACTTGTTGACCACGCTGTTCGACGGGTTCGTGCCCATGATCGCGCCGCCGGTCGTATGCGTGCTCTGGTAGATCCGCGTGTCGTAGTGCGTGCCCTTCTTGCGGATCGCGCGGAACACCTTCTCCGGATTCATCGCGCGGCCGACCGCTTCCATGCGGTCGCCCATATAGCCCAGCATGGCGTACTCGTTGTCATGCCAGTCGAACGTCATGCGCAGCAACGGCACACCGTAGGCGTCCTTGTAGGTCGGATCGAGATCGAGACACGCGTCGCGATACGACATGACCGAGCCGGAAATGCCGATCGTCATGAACCGCTGATACGCGTCCGTCACACCCGCTTTCCACTTGCTGCCCCACGACGGCGTGCCCGGCACGCTCGGCGTCATCTTGATCGGGCGCCCGCCCGTGCGCACGTGACGGATGCTCGCGCCGCCGATAAAGCCCAGCGGCCCGTGGTCGAACTGGTCGCCGTTCAGATCGTCCATCGACACGCCGCCCGCGCCCGTGCCGATGAATGGATTCAACTGCGTGCCCTTGGGCAGCAGCACGTTCACGGCGCCGTTCATCTGGTACGCATAGTTCTTGCCGACAACGCCCTCGCCCGTCTTCGGATCGTAGGGCTTGCCGATGCCGGAGAGCAGCAGCAGGCGCACGTTGTGCATCTGGTACGCGGCCATGATGACGAGATCGGCCGGTTGCTCGACTTCGCGGCCTTGTGCGTCGATGTACGTCACACCCGTGGCCTTCTTGCCGTCGCTGTCGAGATTGACCTTGACGACGTATGAGTGCGGGCGCAACTCAAAATTGGGCTTCTTGAGCAACACCGGCAGAATGGTCGTCTGCGGCGATGCCTTCGAGTACATGTAACAGCCGTAGTTTTCGCAGAAGCCACAGAAGTTGCACGGCCCGAGACGCACACCGTACGGATTCGTATAGGGCTGAGAGGTATTCGCGGCGGGGGCCGGGTACGGATTGAAGCCGACTTCGCGGGCAGCCTTCTCGAAGAGCGTCGCACCATAGGTGGTCTGCAGTGGCGGCGTGGGGAATTCGCTTGACCGCGCCCCCTCGCGCGGGTTGCCGCCGGGCACGATCGTGCCGTTCAGGTTGCCGGCCTTGCCCGACGTCCCGAACACTTTCTCGGCGAAATCGAAGTGCGGCTCCAGTTCCTCGTAGCTCACGCCGAAGTCCTGGATCGTCATGCCGTCGGGAATGAATTTCTTGCCGTAGCGTTCCTCGTAATGGCTGCGCAGCTTCAGCTCTTCGGGCAGGATGCGGTAGTGCATGCCATTCCAGTGGAAGCCCGCGCCGCCCACGCCGTTGCCGAGCAGAAACGAGCCGTTCTGGCGGTAAGGCACAGCGAGATCGTCCGGCGTATGACGAATCGTAACGGTCTCGCGGGCCAGCTCCTGGAAGAGCTTGCCGCGCACCGAGTATTCGAGTTCGTCGATGACTTTGGGGTACTGCGCGTCGGTGGGCGTGTCGCGCATCGCACCGCGCTCGAGCGCCACGACGTTGAGCCCGGCATCGGTGAGTTCCTGGCCGAGAATGGCCCCGGTCCAACCGAAGCCCACGATGACGGCGTCGACCTTGTCTTTCTTGATGGCCATGAATTAGCCCCGCTTTCCGGAAATCGACACGGGCCCATACGGGTACTTGACGTTCGGCTGATCCGCCCAGTCGAGGAAGTCGGCGCGCGCGCCGGGGAAGCCCACCATCTTCCAGCCCACCATGTCCTTGTTGCCGCCGTGGATCGGATCCGAGAAGAAACCTTCCTTCGTATTGGCGAGCAGATAGGAGAAGAACGTGCGCGCCGGCACGCTATCGAACTCGACCTTCGCGTGCTCCAGATCGCCGAGCACGGTCTCCTGCGTGGCGTGATCGAGCTCGGCAAATGCCTTGTTGTACTGCTTTTTGCAGTAAGCGTCGCACGCCGCAATGCCGTGACGATAGATGTCGCGCGGCACGAGACTCAACTGGTAGCCCATCTCGGGAGGCTGATCGGTATGGAATGGCCCCTGCATATACCAGAGCTTGCCGTGCCCGAAGGGCGTTTCCATCTGACGGTCGATGAACTGTGGCACGTCGGCTTGAAGCGCCCCCGGGCCGAGGTCGTCGGCGGGAATCAGGCGGTCGACGGCGGCATTCACAAAACGCCATTCGTCGGCGGTGAAGTACTTGGGCTCATAGGGCGTGGTGGATGCGGCGGGGGCGGCGGGCTTGTCGCTGCTGCAGGCGGACTGACTCAGCGTGGCACCGGTGGCGAGGGTCGTGGCGGGTACGATCGCCAGCACCTGACGCAAAAAGCGCCGGCGCGGTTCCTTGTCCTGTGACATGGGGTTCTCCGTTTTGTGGGGGACGAATCACGCATGACAGTCAAGCAATGGGTCGCCATGCGTGAAGAAAACCTGACAGGCTATTCGCTTCGCGTAGCGTTTTTTAACGCGACCATTCTACTGACAAGCCCCCCGCATGGCAAAACCAGTGTGTTGCGTAAGGCTCGCAAGCCGTTGATTAAAAAGGCTTGCCAATAATTAAAGTATTTACTATTACGCGCGCACGAAGCGTTTTGTCACATAAAATCCTTCGAGCGGCTTTAGCATGAAAAAGGCCGCTCCATGTTCCGGTAGCGGCCTGGCCTGCCTAATGCAGCCGTGGATTACTCAGGGATAGGCGGCAGTGCCGACAACGGCGGCGGCGGTGGTGGCGACAATGGCGGCGGCGGTGGCAGTGGCGACGGCGTCGCGTCGGCTCGAGCGCTGCCGACGGGTCCGTGTCCGCCTGCAGCCTGTTCGCTCGGCGACGGCGCGGACACCATCGATCGAGCAAACATTGCCCGCAAGTGATGCTGCCTGCCCGGCTGCGCGTTGCAGAACGCCTCCGCAAAAATTTCGCGCCGGGAGCGTTGCGACGTCGCGCTGGCCAACGCCGGCGACCGTTCGGCTCGCATGACGCGCGCGTATTCGCTGCCGTCCGGCGCGACAAAGTGGGGCACGTCCGATGGGGTGCCTGACCTCACGAGGCTGGCGTAACCGTGCGCGTCCATCTCCGGTGCCTCGGAATCGTCGGAGTCCTCAGAATCGTCGAGCACAGGCTCGGCGGCGGGCTCGGCCAACGAGGGGCGAACGAGATCGGAAAACCGGGTGGCATCGATTGGATTGGCCGTAGTCCGACGCGACCGCTCACGACTCGGACTGCGTGGATCCGCGCCTGAGTCGAGTTCGTCGCCGAGCAGGCTGTCGTCGTGCGCAGGCGTTGGCGTGTCCGCCGGCGCGCGGTGCGTGTCGGACGGTGACAGGCCATCGTACACAGCGCGGATGGCGGCCTTCCAAGTGTCGATGTCCAGCGCCCTGACGGCGAGCCAGGAACGCGCGGCGTCGCGTCCGCTGGATCTGGCGTCATTGAGCACGGTCGTGTACTCGTGCGCGCCAAACCCCCGGCTGCGAATCATCTTGAGCGTGACAGGCTGATCGGCCGGATAGCCAAGGAGGAGTGCCAGTCGGGCCGAATCATTGGCCGCCCGCGTCTTGTTCCTGGCGAACCAGGAGGTCGACGCAGCAGGTTTGAGGACCCAGTTGCCATCGCGCACCGCCAGGCGCAGCGGTACGTCGGCACCGCCGTTGGTCAGCTCGCGCTCCGCCTCGCGCGCCATGTCGTTCAGCGCGATCAGGGCGTTCAGTTCCGAACGCAGCAGATCGTCCTTCCTGCCATGCGAATTCATGGTCAATCGCGCCATCGCATCTCTGAGCGCAGCAAGGTCATCGCGATTTCTTAGCGCAATTTTCCTGGCGCTCCCGTCCGGCAACGACGGAATGGTCGCAGTCAGCTTGCCGACCTCATCGCTCAGACGCGCAATCTCGCCAAGTTGCGCGCGCACCGAGCCAGTGGCAAACGTTCGAACGAAACGGGTCGGCTCGGCGGGAATCCCGTGACGGACCCGCTGCATGGACGACGCACGGGCACGCTCGAAAGTCACGTCGGCGGCGACGGCGTCGGTAAACTGGGTGCGCCAGCGCCCAAGTCCCTCGCCGACGAATTTGGGCATCAGCGGGTCGGCGCGCAGGCGCTTGGCGTGAAGCACCTCGCGATCGCGCTCCCCGCACCATGTCCCCAGCGGAATGCCGCTGTTGGCTTGCGTGCTTCGCGGCCGCACGGGATAGGACTGCCAAGGCTTGCCGGTCGATCCAAGCGCCGACGTTGCAATCGATCCCAGTCTCTGAAAGTCCGAGCCGAAGCTGTTCCCATCATCAGGCGGCTTCGACCGGGTAATGGAAATGAGTTGCACCGGCGAGCCGCGCGATGCAGCGGAAATGGTTCCCATGATCGTCTCCAAGGTAAACAGACCGAATGGTCTTCAACCGCAAGGAGACTAGAGCGGTTTGCCGGGAAGCGATGTCGATTGTGTGGGAAGACTTCGTATTGTGGCACCGGCTCATCGTTTTCCCGCACGCAATGCGCGTGCACAACGAGGCCGTTCGAGGCGCCGGCCGCCCCTCGCCAGCGCCCTCAGAACCGCGCCAGCAGTTCCCCGATCAGCACCGCACCTTCCCTGCCCTTGGCCGAATCGGCCCAGAGTCGGTCGATCATGGCGCGGTACATGCCGACGCCGTCGGGTGACGTCGTGATGGTGGCAATGCCGGTACGCAGGTTCGGTAGCTCGCCGAGACGGAACGGCGAGACCGCGACATAGGCTTCGCCCTGCGCCTCGAAGATCTGGAACGACTCATTGGGCATGTTGTCGCTCACGACGCCGATCTGCACGCCCGTCGTGTCGGCCTCGAGAAACTCGACAATTCGCGCGACCTCGCGACGTGCCGCCATCTTGCGCTCGAGCTGCACGCCCGGTGGCAGCCCCAGCCGCCCCACGAGACCGTGATGCAGGAACTGCTCGATCTGACGCAGCCCGATGAGGCTGGTCACGGCCAGTTGGTGACGCGAGAAACTCGACTTGCGCTCCTGCAAAATGCCCAGCACGCGATCGATCGTGTTCGCCCAGTGGCGGTCGGCGAGCGCGGGCGGAATGCTCTCCTCGAGCATGCGACGCAGCCACACGTCGTAGTCGTGCGATGTGAGCAGAAACGAAATTGGGTCGAAGTGCGCCACGACGCGCTCTGAGCGGCGTTCCAACTGACGCATCCGCTCGAAGTAGCTCACTGCCGAGTCGTGATATTCGACTTCCACCCCCAGCAGATTCGCCAGCGACACACCCAGCAGTGCCGCGAGCCGCTCGAGGGTGTCGATCTTGACGATCTCGCCGCGCTCGAGCTTATAGATGGCCGCGCGCGAGATATCGAGTTGCTCGGCCACATCCTCGCTACGTAACTCCGCCGCCAGCCGATAGGCGCGCAAACGTTCGCCAATGGCTCGGAAATTGAAACGCGCGCCTCTCGGCGCCCGGGATGTCGTCGCAGCTCGATTCAAATCGCCCCCTCTCGGATGCCAATGCCCGGTCCGGCCAAACGCGCCGCGCCCGCATTGCAGTGCCGGGATTATACCGGTCACCTGCACGTCTCGATGCCGCGCCTTTGCCGCCGAGACAGTGCCGTTCCCCCTCCCCGGCACTGTCGCAAACACCCCACATCGACTTGTCGAATATTTTTCTATTGTCTATTTTTTTAGACATCGGCACGATTCCGATCACGGGGACCCCATGGCACGGGCCTGCTCCGCAACGCGGGCAAACCCAATGCTTCGTGGAGGATGCCCCATATGCTCGCAGCGATAGCCTGCGTTTCGTCCATAAATTTAGACAGACAAAGAGGGAATGATGAAAACCTGGCACAAGGTGGCTGGCGCCGCCGCACTGGGCGCCGCGACGCTCGCAACCACGGCTCACGCGCAATCGAGCGTGAGCTTCTACGGCCTGGCAGACGCCTACGTCGGCTCGGTGAAGAACCCCGGCGGCAACGCGGCCGTCGTGCAGCAAGGCGGCGGCATGACGACGTCGTATTGGGGGCTGGCCGGCACCGAAGACCTGGGCGGCGGTAACCGCGCGCTGTTTGTGCTGGAAAGCTACTTCCAGCCGAACAACGGAACGTACGGCCGCTTTGCCGGCGACAGCTTCTTCTCGCGTAACGCATACGTCGGTCTGTCCAGCGCCATTGGCACCTTGCGCCTGGGTCGCATCACCACCCCGCTTTATCTCGCCACGATCCGGTTCAACCCGTTCAACAATTCGTATACCTTCTCGCCGATGATCTTCCACACCTACAAGGGTCTGGGAACGCAAGGCGTGGTGGGCGACTCGGGTTGGAACAACGCCGTCGCGTATACGTCGCCGACATACGCTGGGATGGCGGGCACGCTGCTATACGCGACGGGCAACAGCCCGACCGACCATAGCGCGAAGAAGTGGGCCGCTGCGATCACCTACGCCAACGGCCCGTTCGCCGCGGCCGTGAACTATCAGTACGTGAACTTCAGCACGACGCCGGGAGACTTTGGCACGCAATTGCCGGGCGTCACCGGGCTGACCAACCAGAACACGGCACAGCTCGGCCTCTCGTACGACTTCGCCGTGGTGAAGGTCTTCGCTCAGTACATGCTCATCGCAAGTCAGGCCGCGAGCGGCAACTTCCATGCCAATACCGGACAGTTGGGTGCCTCGGTGCCGCTCGGCCGCGGAAGCGTGCTCGCCTCGGTCGCCTACACCGGCTCGAACGGTTCGGGCGACAATCAGCGTCGCACCACTTGGGCGCTCGGCTATGATTATCCGCTATCCAAACGTACGGATATCTACGCCGCGTACAAGTACGACCACATGAGCGATCTGTCGACCGGCCAGACCTACGGCGCCGGCCTGCGCATGAAGTTCTGAGCGAAGGCTGGTCACATCGCCGGCCTTCCCGAGGCAGGCAACGGCGGACGATTGCCGCCCGTGACGAACGCCATCGCACGGCCTCGATATCAGGGTTTGACCCAATTATTTTCGCCTTGCCTGCCTCACCGGGTTCGTTTAGTCTAAATATTTAGACAAATGGAGAGCATGATGGATCTGCAACTTGCATGCGTCTGGTTACAACGCGAGACGGTCGGTTTGTCCGACATCGAAGACTTTGCCGCGCGTTGTCTCAATGCGTCGAGGACAGCCACGCGCGAGTCCGCTGCGTTGTTGTTGCTGGCGCAGGCCGCGCAAACGTTCGCGGAACGCCAGTCGGGCATTGCCGCGAGCGGCGAGACCTTTCAGGCATTTCTCGCACGCAGCAAGGCCTATGCCACGATGTTGCGCGATGCGGCAGCCACCTCCGATGCCAGCTTCCTTGCCTCGCTGAACGGCTTCGCCGCGCAATTGACGACCGAGGTCTATGCGTGACGTTGCGTAACGACGAGCGAGTCTTGACGTGCATCCCAGGCGGGATTTTTTCACTTTATTGTCTAAAAATTTAGACAGATTGGCAAAATTGGACGAAACCGACGTAGCGGCTTCCGCCGCGTCGCTTCGCCGCCTCACAGGAACCGATCATGGAAGTCAACCTGAACACACCGAGTGCGCAACGCGCGGGCGCCACGTCCGACGATCTCGTCACCCCTTACGCATGGAAAGCGCTCGCGGGCTCTGCCATTGGGTATGCAATGGACGGTTTCGATCTGCTGATTCTCGGCTTCATGCTACCGGCGATTACGGCGGGGCTGCAGCTCTCCCGCGGACAGGCCGGTGCTCTCGTGACATGGACGCTGATCGGCGCCGTCGCCGGCGGCATTCTGTTCGGCGCGCTCTCGGATCGCTATGGCCGTGTGCGCATGCTCACGTGGACGATCCTGCTGTTCGCCGTCTTCACCGGGCTGTGCGCGTTTGCGCAGGGCTTCTGGGACCTGCTCGCGTATCGCACGATTGCGGGCATCGGGCTGGGCGGCGAATTCGGCATCGGCATGGCGCTGGCCGCCGAAGCCTGGCCTGCGGCCAAACGCGCACGCGTCTCGTCGTACGTCGCACTCGGCTGGCAGACGGGCGTACTTGCCGCAGCGCTGCTCACGCCGCTGCTGCTCCAGCACATCGGCTGGCGCGGCATGTTCCTCGTGGGGGTGCTGCCTGCGCTCATGGCATGGGTACTGCGTAACAAGCTGCATGAACCCGAAGTCTTCGTACGACGCACCGGCAAGACCGCGCAGCCCGGTCAGAGCAGCAGCGCCTTCCGTCTGCTCGTCAAGGACGCCAGCACCACTCGCGTGAGTCTGGGCATCGTGATTCTCTGCTCGGTTCAAAACTTCGGCTACTACGGGATCATGATCTGGCTGCCGACGTTCCTCTCGCAAAAGCTCGGTTTCTCGCTCACGAAGTCCGGCCTCTGGACTGCGGCCACCGTGATCGGCATGATGATCGGCGTCTGGGTTTTCGGGCAACTGGCCGACCGTATCGGACGCCGTCCCACGTTCCTGCTGTATCAGGCGGGTGCCGTGGTCATGGTGATCGTCTATGCCCAGTTGACCGACCCGACGGTGATGCTCTTCGCCGGCGTGCTGATGGGCATGTTCGTGAACGGCATGGTCGGCGGCTACGGCACGCTCATGTCCGAGGCGTACCCCACTGCGGCACGCGCCACCGCGCAGAACGTGCTGTGGAACATCGGGCGCGCCATCGGCGGGCTGGGGCCTATCGTCGTTGGTGCGCTCGCCGCCCGCTACTCGTTCCAGATTGCCATCGCGCTGCTCGCGAGCCTGTATGTGCTCGACATGATCGCGACGCGCTTCCTGATCCCGGAACTCAAGGGCGTCGAACTCGAATAACGAGATGCGCGACGTGCACAACGCCAGCCCCCACTCTCCGGAGCCCCCCATGTCAGTCTCCACTCTGACGCGTACCGACCTCACCCGCGCATTGGGTGGGCTGCATTCGGACACACACGACCCTCGCGATGCGTCTTGCCGCGCGCTCACGGTCGCGACGCATCGCTGCCGCGTGCTCACGCATCACGCAGTCAATGCGCGTTACCGCTATCTGCGTTTGCAGGCCGATGCGCCCATCGCGCTCACGACACAGCCTGGCCAGTTCTACCAACTGAAGTGTCCGGTCACGGACAGCGACGCCCCCTTCTTGCTGCGCCCGATGAGCGTCTACGGCACCGGCCCCGAGCCGGACATCATCGAGTTTCTCTACAACGTCACGGGCGTCGGCACGCGCGCACTTGCCACCCTGCCGGAAGGCGCAACGCTCGATATCGTCGGCCCGCTCGGAAATACCTTCACGCTCGATACGCAGTCCGGGCAGTGGCAGCGCGTCATGCTGGTCGCGCGCGGCGTCGGTCTGGCGACGATGGCCCCGCTCGTGCAACGGGCGGCGGCGGCCGGGCTGAAGTTGACGGTCGTCATGTCGGCCCGCACCGACGCCGATTTGATGCGCGACGAATTCCTGCGCTCGCCCCAAGCACGCGCATTGGCCGACGTGCATTGCGTGTTCGACACCGACGGCTCGTCGGCCGTCGAAGCACTGGAGCCGCGCATACGTACCCTGCTCGACACCACACCGCACGACGCCGTCTACACCTGCGGCTCGCATCGTCTGCTGATGCTGCTCCAGCGTGTGCTGGGCACTCATCCGCACATCACGGCCGAGGTCGCGATGGAACAACGCATGGCGTGCGGCATGGGTGTATGCCTGTCGTGCGTGCGCATGTTCGATCGCGATGGCGACAAGCAATTCCTGCGCGTGTGCCGCGAAGGCCCGGTGTTTCCGATTCGCGACGTCGTCGGGGAGGTGAATTTTGGCTGATCTTTCCGTACGCATCGGGTCGCTTGCGCTGCGCAATCCCGTCATGCCGGCCTCTGGCTGCTTCGCGCTCGAATATGCCGAAGCGCTGGATCTGACCCGGCTCGGTGCGCTCGTCATCAAGAGCGTCTCACCCGCAAGCCGTGCGGGTAACCCGACGCCGCGCGTGGCCGAGACCGCCAGCGGCATGCTCAACTCCATCGGCATTCCGAGCAAGGGGCTCGACGCCTACCGGCGCGACGTGCTGCCCGCCTATACGCGTTTCGATACGCCTGTGGTTGTGTCGGTGTCGGCCGACACGGCGGAGTCTTTCGGGCAAGCCTGCGAGACGTTGTCGCTGCCGGAAGTCGCGGCCATCGAGGCGAACATCTCCTGCCCGAACCTCGAGGCGGACGGCATGGCCTTCGCCATGCTGCCCGAGAGCACCTACAAGGCTGTGAGCGCCATTCGCCGACGCACCTCGCATCCGGTGTGGGTCAAGCTCACGCCCAACGCCGGCCAGGTCGCGTTGATCGCCAAAGCGGCGGAAGACGCTGGCGCCGACGCCATCGTCATGGGCAACACCGTGCTGGGCATGGCCATCGACGTGCGCACGCGCAAGCCCAAGCTCGGCAACGTGATGGGCGGACTCTCCGGCCCGGCGATCAAACCGCTCGCCGTTCGGCTCGTGCATCAGTGCCATCGGGCGGTACACATTCCGATCATCGGCTGCGGTGGCATCGAAACGGCAGACGACGCGGTCGAATTCATGCTCGCGGGCGCATCGGCCGTGCAAGTCGGCACAGCGTCGTTCCGCGATCCAGCCGTCATGGGACACATCGTCGATGGACTGGCGGCGTATTGCGATGCGCAGGCCGTCGAGCGCATTGCAACACTCACCGGCGCCGTCGCGCTCGACGCCCAACTGACCGACCGTTGGCTGCGATTCGCACAGCAATCCGGCTGAGCCGTCGCACGTTTTACGCAACCCTCGCGATGCTTTACGCGAAAAGAAGCACACTCATGGAACTGAACGCGCTGGCCCCGCTGGCCGAGCAACTCTTCACCGACCTGCGTCGCCTTGGCGACGATGGCGTCGGCATTACCCGTGACAGCTACGGCGAGGGCGAGAATGCCGCGGCCGCGTACTTGACGCAATGGGCCGGGCATCAGGGACTGGCCGTCTCGCGCGACCGCGCCGCCAATCTGGTCTTTACGCTGCCCGACGACACCGGCGACGCCCCCGCCACATGGATCGGATCGCATCTCGATTCGGTGCCGCAAGGCGGCAACTACGACGGTCTTGCCGGTATCGTGGGCGGTCTGTTGTGCCTCGTCGAACAACAACGCAGCCAGCGTCGCGCATCCACGCCGGTGCGCGTACTCGCCTTGCGCGGAGAGGAAAGCGCGTGGTTCGGTCGCGCGTACATGGGGTCGAGCGCGCTGTTCGGCAAACTGAACGATGCCGATCTGGCCATGCCCCACCGCACGCATGGCCGCACGCTCGCGGCATGTATGGCCGAGGCTGGTGCCGATATCGACGCGATTCGTGACGGCGCCACGCTATTCGACGCCTCACGCGCCAAGGCGTGGCTGGAACTGCACATTGAACAGGGCCCGGTGATGATCGCGCGCGACCTGCCAGTGGCCATCGTGCCCGGCATTCGCGGCAACGTGCGGCACAACCGCGTGTCATGCGTGGGTGAAGCCGGCCACTCGGGCGCCGTGCCGCGCTGGCTGCGTCACGACGCCATGTTCGCGGTGGCCGATCTCATCACGCGTCTCGACGAGCACTGGAGCGCCCTGCTCGCGCGCGGCATCGATCTGGTGGTGACGACCGGTATCGTCGGCACCGATCCCGCCGAGCATGCCATCTCGCGCATTCCAGGCAAGGTGGACTTCAGTCTGGAAGTGCGCAGCCAGAGCGCTGATACGCTCGACGTGTTCTACGAGTTGATGCGTACCGAGTGCCGCGCCATCGAACGCGATCGTGGCGTGCAATTCGTGTTCGACCGGCGACTCGCGTCGCCCCCGGCGATCATGGATGCGCAGGTGTCGTCGTGGCTGGTCGACGCTTGCCGCACGCTTGATCTTGCGCAGGAACGGGTGCCGAGCGGCGCCGGCCACGACGCCGCCATCTTCGCCAACGCCGGCATTCCGAGCGGCATGGTGTTCGTGCGCAACGCCAACGGCTCACACAATCCACACGAGAGTATGGATCTCGACGACTTCATGCGTGGGGTACAGGTACTGGACACCGTCACGCATCGACTCTGAGCGTGCGCTTGCGTCAACGCAAAAAAACGGGCCGCTGACATGCGGCCCGTTTTGTCATGCATCGTCACTTCACTATCAAGGCGCGTCACCTTGACGGCCTTAAGAATCTTAACGGCCTTACGGCGCCAGGGCGATCACCTCGGCGACCGCAGCCGTCAGTTTCTTCGCATAGGGTACGTGCAGGAACTCGTTCGGGCCATGCGCGTTCGACTTGGGACCGAGTACACCGCACACCATGAACTGCGCCGTCGGGAAACCGGCTTGGAGCGTATTCATCAGCGGAATCGTACCGCCTTGGCCGATGTACGCCACATCTTCGCCATAGTGCCGTTGCGATGCGGTATTGAGCGCCGACGTGAGCCAGGGCGCCACATCGGGCGCGTTCCAGCCGGAGGCTGCGCCGGCATCGGACTTGAACGTCACCTTCGCGTTGTAAGGCGGATCGAGTTCCAGCAGCGACTTGAGTTCGGCCACGGCCTGCGCGGCGTCGACAAGCGGCGGCAGACGCAGCGACAGCTTGAACGCCGTGCGCGGACGTAGCACGTTGCCCGCATCCGACAGCGCCGGCAGGCCTGCCGCCCCGGTGACCGACAGCGACGGACGCCACGTCGAATTGAGCAGCGCCTCCTTCGGATCGGTCGTGGTCGGCAATACCGACAGGCCGTCCTGACCGCACGCCCACGGCATCTTCTTCCAGACGTCGTCGCCAAGAATGCGCGCCGTCGCTTCCGCCTCTTTCAGGCGCTGCAACGGAATCGGCGTGTGAAAGCCTTGCGGCAGCACGTTGCCGCTGCCCGCGTCTTCCAGACGTTCGAACAACTGGCGCATGATGCGAAAACTCGACGGCGCAATGCCGCCGTAGCCGCCCGAGTGGATACCCTCGTCAAGCACCTGCACTTCAAGGCTGCCCGAGATCAGGCCGCGCAGCGACGTCGTGAGCCACAACTGATCGTAGTTGCCTGCCCCCGAATCGAGGCAGACGACCAGACCGACACGCCCCAATCGTTCACGCAGCGCATCGACATACGGCAGCAGGTCGTAGCTGCCCGACTCTTCGCACGTCTCGATGAGACCGACGCAGCGCGGGCGTTCCACGCCCTGGGCATCGAGGGCGGCCAGCGCCGTCACGCTGGAATAGATGGCGTAACCGTCGTCTGCACCGCCACGGCCATAGAGCCTGCCGTCTTCAAACTTGGGCGTCCACGGGCCCAGGTCGTGACGCCATCCGTCAAACTCCGGTTGCTTGTCGAGGTGGCCGTAAAGCACGATGGTTTCGTCGCTGCCCGAGCACGTGGCGGGGGCCTCGAAGAAGATAACCGGCGTGCGTCCGTCAAGACGAATCACTTCGAGCTTCAGTCCTTTCACCGGCTGGCGTTCGGCCCATTGCGCGGCGTCGCGCACGACGCGATCGATGTATCCATTGCGTGCCCAGTCGGCGTCGAAGCCCGGGCTCTTGGCCGGCACGGCGATGTAGTCGGTCAGCGCGTGCAGGATGTCTTCGTTCCATTTACGATCGACGAATTCGCGCAAGGCAGCGGTGTCGAGCGACGGCTGAGTCGGGGTGACGATGTCGTTCATGGGGGGCGTCCTTAGGGAGGGCTTGTTCGATGTGGCGGACCGGGCCGAGCGGATCAAGCGTGGCTCTGGGATCCTGCCAGGGCACGCGTCGGGTACGCCGACGGGCCGTATGACGACATCATAGCCATTCCCGGCGGCAGTGGCGACTGGCCGTCAGGACAGCGCGCGTCCACCCTGGGCACCGCGCCAGCATGCTCACGATACTTGCGCCATGCGAAGGGGAAGACGGGCCGGCGGGCGCTCAGTTGCCGGTGCCTGGCGGGCCGAAACGAAACACGATCTCTCCGGCGGCCCCTGCCGCCTTCAAACACGAGGTCGATTGCGCTCCCTTGCCGGGGATGTCCAGCGAATGCTCGGCATCCGCAGCGCTGCACCGCCAAAAGAACGAGACCGGACGGTCGCACCCGTTCGATGCCTCGTATCGGTATTGCGTGACGTCGGCAGGCAGCGCACGTAGCGCCCCGCAGGGGTTCCCGGCAGCATCGAGCGGTTCGGACGGCGCCGGCGTCGCGGATGACGTTTGGGCGTGAACCGACGCGCTCGCGGCGAGCGCGAGCCCCACCACCGTTGCCGTCATCCTCAAGCGGTGCGCTGCCGCGACGACCATCAGAGCCAGCGCCAGGCAATGGCGACGGCGCCGATGGCAATGCCAACGGAGATGACGACGCCAAACCATGCCAGTTGCGCACGCCGCGCCCGACGACGGCTCGATTCCGAAGTGTCGTAAAAACGACCCAATCCGCCCGAGTACAACTTTTCCCAGCGAATTTCCATGGCGCACCTCACAAATCAATCAAACCGGCCCGCGTGATAATCTTTTTTCTTCTTTATCGAAAATTCTGAGACGCAAGACAATTCGGATAAATCCGGGCAAATCCGGAACCCAGGACTACCCAAAATTCCGACACAGCGCCGTCGGTTCAAGATCGCACTATTCTTTCGATAACGCAATAGCGTGAACCCGCAGAATGCTGCGCCGGCGCCACGAGAGACCACGTCATCGACGATGGATATCAACGTGCTTAACGCGTTTTATCGCAGGCGGCTTCAAATCTTTAAGGGAAATGGCAGCGATTTGCCGCAATTCGGACGTGCCAGCCTTTCCGAAACGCCGTGCTCATGTAACAAAACGTTTCAAAACATCGCGGGTGTGCCGTTGCATCGGGTGATTGAAGCGGCGCGGCGAACGTGCCGAAACCTCCGTAGCATAAGCTCGGGAGGTGGCATAGGCTTGGAAGTCGTGGAAAAGCGTTAGCCGAAGCAACGCGGCGCGGCCGTCCGCCGGAGGCGGTGCCGCGCACGAAAAGGAAGATGGGTGACTTTAGCGTCCCAGGAAGGCCGCACCGACCGACAAGAGCACGAATCCGCCGACGCTACAGGCGATCGCGATTGTCAAAAGGCGTTGAAAGAGCTGCTCGCGCTCGCTCGCGCTGCGATGGGAACGGGGTGCATCGTGATGAATCGTTCCCCAACCACTCGAATACACTTTTTTCCAACGGATGTGCATAAGTTACCTCGCGTTGTTTAGTGTTCTTAGCCCTGCCCGCCATCGATTCACACTGTCGGAATCGACGAGACGCAGGGCTAGTATGCGCTTCGCCGAGCCGCCGTAAACCCCCCATCCGTGCTGCGTCGCCGCAAGCCAACGGCTTGATTTCGATGGATTCCGAGACGAGAGCAAGTGAGGTTGAAGACCGCTCCTCCGACGCAACTCGAGATTTATGAGATGACGTGTCAATGCGACACAATGTCGCAGGTGCGACAAGTTGTCGCGCAACCCGCATGGATCTTGGAATTATGGATTTCAACCGGTGCGACGGGGCCAGTCATGTCGCAGGTGTGACAGCGGTGGCCGGCCGGACGACCCGGGTGTTCGAAGCAGCGTAGGCGTGTCCGGTGCGCGGTATCGTGCAGCGCAACATCGATTATTCGAATAAGCGACAAAGCTGGGGTAAATCCGGGGGAAGGAAATGCGCCCCCCTCCCCGCCAGGGTCACGATTCGAACGGATTTTTCACCTGTCGCGCCGTCGTGCCGCCCGGCGCGCCCGCCTGGGCCGGCAGATCGGCGCGGGAGAGCGTCGCGACCACGGCGTCGAGCACCGCCTTGAGCGTCTGCGCCTGACGCAGCCCTTCGGCATCACGGCGAATCTCAAGATTGCCGAAGAGCGCGACGTGGTCCGTATGGTTTTCGACGTTCAGCTCACCCAGCGTGAGCGCGTCGGCATCATTGGCGAACGGGACGAACGCGTCATTGGCAGAAGACGACGTGGACATTCGGGACTCCTGAATCGAGGGATAGTCAGTCAGTTGAGATCGGCCGACGGGGTGGCCATCCTCAGTGGCGGTGCAAGGACAACGCCCGTGGCGATCGGCGTCGTGCTTAGCGAATGATCGTACGCAAGAAATCGAGCACCGTCTGCACCTCCCGATACGACGGCACGCTCGGATCACGCTTGCGCTTGCCGCCCGCCGCCTTGGGCGCGGGCAGGCGCATAGCCGTGCGCTTGACGTCCGACGGCATGCCCGGGAAGAAGTCGATGCCGGCGAGCGTCTCGAGTTCCGCCACGCTCACCACCGAATAATCGCTCGTGGCCTCGTTCGCCACCAGGTAGGCACCGGCCTGTTTGCGCTTCGGGTCGTAGACGACCTTGTAGAGCTGCGTGGGCACCATCACCCGATCGCCGACCTGCGTGATCGACTTGCCCTTGAACAGCGGGCCCGTAATGACGAACAACTCGCCCCGATCCTGCGCAAGCTTACGCACGCTCGACTCGATGCCCGCCCACAAATATCGATTGTTCTCACTGTTCTGCGGCACCATGTTCGACAGCGAAAAGCTTTCCGACTGCGCTTGCGCATCCGGCATGTCGGCCGAGGGCGCCATGTGCCCCCGGTCGTATCCCGAACGCACGTAATCGCGAAGCTCGGCCCGCTCATCGGCGGGAAGGCGAGATTCGGCATGGAAATTGTTGACGCGCGAGATCTGGCGCGCGTCACGCAAGCCCGCTGCGCTCAGGTGCTCGGCCGACCAGAGCGGGGTACGTGTCACCCCCGAATGCATGACACCGAACGCGCTGAAGCACACTTCGCGCACGTCGCGCTTCATGGCGGACAGGGTAATGTCGGGCGCGGTAGCGGCCCAGTAATGATCCCCGCAGGCCGAAGCGGCGGCGATTGCATGGCCCGACAAAGTCATGACGGACGTCACGACCCCGACTCGGGTAAGGGGGGCCAGAGAGGCGGCCAACTGCCCGGCCATCGCGCGCAAGCGGCTCGCGCGCACCGTGGTGACCGTCCATCGAGACTGCTTCATCGCACTGCTTACGGTAAGACGTGAGGGGGTGCGATTGTAGCGGATGAACCGCTATTCGGGGACGACACTGCTCACACCGTAAGCGGCGCATTGCAGGGTCTGGGCGGGACCGAGGTTGTCGCACTCGTCGGCGTGCGCACTCGGCAGCCACGCCTGCGCCAGGAACAGCACGCAGAGCACCAGCGCGAGCACGAGGAGCAGCGTCTTCATTGCGGCATCCGAGTTGGGATGCCGCATTGTATGCGGGGACGCCCCCACACAACCGGTCCGGCGCGCCCGAGAATTGTTTCGTATCGTTACCGCGCCGCGGGCTGGACGGTCGCCGCCATCACCCCCCGGACACCTCGCCTCGCAGCCCAACGAGCGCGGCCAACGGCTCGCTCAATGCGCCTTCGGCGCGCAGGCCGTCCACCACGCCAACACGATCGGGCATCGCGCGATTCTGCGACATCTTGAATTTGCCTTCGATGCGGCGAATCGGAATTTCCACGCCGACGATAGCGCGCAGCATGCCGTCGATGTAAGCGGCCGGCGCCTCTTCCACCGCCCACGGCGCGGCACGCCGCTGCTCCTGCGACTGCGTGAGATCGCCGACGAGACGGCGCAACCACGAGGTATCGTCGATCACACGAGGTTGGCCCCACACATGCACCGCGGCGTAGTTCCAGGTCGGCACGACTTTGCCGTGCTCCGCCTTGGCGGCATACCACGAGGGGGTGATGTACCCTTGCGGGCCGGTAAATGCCACGAGGCAATCGTCGACACCGCGCAGCGCCGCAGCATGCGGATTGGCCCGCGCCAGATGCCCACGCAAGAGGCCGAACTCGCCTTCCTCCGGATACATTAGAAACGGAATCGAATCGGCGATCAGCCCCTGCGAACCGGCGCTGACGAGCAGGCCAAGCGGATGGGTGCGAATGAGGTCGTGCAGGATTTCAGGGCGATCCTCGGCAAAGGCGACGGGCTGGTACATCGACGACTCCGGACAAAAGCAGCGGGAAGGGAATGACGCCGAGCCTACGCCCTTCCATGGCCCTTGGCAAAGACCCAAAACCGATCATTTTCTTGGTGCCACAATACGGTCAGAGCGGCGCGGCGGCGGGGGCGAGTGCCTCGGGCACCCCGACGCTGGCATCGACGCCCGCGTTCTCCTTGAGCAGGAAGACCAGATGATGTCCGGCGAGCAGCTCGATGCGACGATCGCGTGCGAACTCTTCCACCCCATCGTCGAACGCCCCCGTGGTAATCAACATGCCACGGGCGGCGCCAATCTTCTGCATCTCGGCGAGCATGGTGCGCGCGGCGGCGATCTCCAGACGTGCGCCGTGGTGCATGTCGCGATAGACGTGCACGACAACGTCGCCCCCGAAAATCGGATGCGGATCCCACGCACGGCAGGTCAGCATGCCCGCCTGCTCGCCGGGCAGCAGCGGCGGCCCTTCGAAACCGTGCGAGCGCAGCAGGTGGAACATCACCTGCGTGAAGTCCTTGTCGGTGAGTGTCATCAGATTGAAGCGGCGGTCGACGGCGACGTCGGCGTCCGTGACGACCTTCGTCATGTCAACGCCGGCCACCGGCGCGACCGCCTCCAGCGCCTCGGGGCACGCTGATACGCGCGCCCCCAGCGCCGCCAAATGTTCCGCCGGATCGCCCTCGGCCAAGGTGAGCGCCGCGAAGTCGGCGCGCGCCACATGGACGCTCGCCAGACACACGCGGGTATCGCCATCGCTGGCGTACGCATTGAAGACGATGGCGTTCACCTGACGCAGCGGATCCGCCGAGAACAGCTCGTGCAGCGAGCGGAGCACGAGCTGGCGCAACGCGTTGGCATACACCTTCGCGCGGACCGCATCGCTTGCCGGCACGCCCTCCACGCGCCCCTGCGCGGCATGGTAGTGATAGTCGAACGCGACGGGCACAGCGGCGTCGAGCGTCGGCACGTCATAGCCGATGGCGAGCAGCTTGTGATTCTCGACGTAGTGCGCCGCGAGCGTCTGCGTGAACGCTTCGGGATACGGACTGCGGCTGAGCACGATGCGCGCATAGCCCGTGATGGCCGCCGCTTCGCCGCGCAACAGTGCCCCTTCGAAATCGGCCACGGCCGCGTTGTGACGTGCACTCTCGGCCCGTGCAGCTTCCGTGGCCTTTTGCTGCGCGATCTGGAGAATCATCGAACCCTGCGCTCGGCGAACCTTCGATGCCTCGTGCTCGCGTTCCGCATGCACGAACTCGCCACGCGCCTTGGCGACGGCTTGCTCGTAACGCCCCGACGCGCCCGGCATGGCCAGCGCGAGCCGGCCCGGCTTCTCGGGCGCGAAGGCTTCCCACTCGGGCTTGGGCAAAATCTTCGGGAGATGCCGGGTATCGAGCACCGGCGGCGTGGTGCTTGCGCGCAGGTCGGCCGGCGCAATGCGCAGATCGCGCGCGAGACCGTCGGCGAGCAATCGCTCCAGCCGCGCGACCTCCAGTTTGGCCTGAGCGCCCTGCGCGGCCGCTTCGGCTTGTCGCCACGCCACTTGCGTGCGCTCACGCGCAGCGGCGTCGGCGACCGGCGCCGCTTCCATGGCGCGCAATGCCTGATCCACGGCGCGGACTTCCGCCAGCGAGCGCGCCAGCGTTTGCGCATGCTGCTGCTCGCGCACGTGCGCGGCGCGCCAAAACTCACGCGCCAGACGATCAATGATGCTCTCGAATCCCCGGTTCACTACTGCCCCCGCAAGCGATATTGGTTTTGTTTTGTCAAGCCCACTACAACATCCACGACGATCGGAACGACGCCACTCGGTCCGCGCCACGCCGGAAGCGGAAATGCTCACGCAGCGTCGTCGTCGCCGTGGTGAACGCCGCCCCGTGCGCGTTTCGGCAGGTGCCACAGGAACGATGGGCAAAGGGGCCGGAAAACGCGGCCGCTTCATAGGCGTCCGCGCCGCACAGACAACGGCCTTTCATCACGCCCTCCCCCTGAAAACCGCCCGCTGTGCCTTGTGACATCAGGCTGGCACACGACTTTTACGTAGGGGACGATTGTAGGACGATGGCCGCTCGCCAAGCAAAGAATCTTTCGTTTCCTTGCCGGGCGAGCATCTCATGCGCGCAACACGGGTGCCCTGATCGTCATCAAATCGCAATGACGGCACAGACCGGCACATACGCCCCCCGTCCGGGGAAAACGTTGCCCCATTGTCATCAATGACGGTTACCATGGCGCGGTTTCGCCGACGGTCGATTCCGCCGGGGTCCACTCGGATCCGGTTCCATTTTTCTACCGACATCGCGTCATGAACGAGCTAGCGCCCGCCTCCGCCGCCCCTGCCGTCGCCTCGCTTTGCCTGCGTACCGCTTGGCTGAGCGCGTTCGCGTGCTTGTTGCTGGCACTGTTCGCCATCCCGTGGATCGACCGTCCGGTGGTGGACTTCGCGCACGTGCATACTCAAGGTACGCGGTGGATTCAGCACATAGCGGAGTTGCCCTCGCCGCTGTTTGTGCTGGCCTGGCCGACGTTTGGGATCGTTGGCGCCGCGCTCGTCTGGCGACACCGCCTCCCGGCGTGGGCGACGACGCTGTGGCTTGCGGCGGGTGCCGTAGGCGTTGGCAGCGTGCTCAAGCAAGGCCTGAAGTTCGCTTTCGGGCGGACGTGGCCGGCCACGTGGGTTCATGACAATCTGTCTTATCTGCGCGACGGCGTGTTCCAATTCCGGTGGTTCGGCGGCGATGGTGCCGCGTATGCGTCGTTCCCCTCGGGGCATCTCACCGTCATGCTGGCGTTCGCCACCGTGCTCGCGCTGCGACACCCTGCGCTGCGCTGGCCGTGCGCCGTTGCCGTTGTGCTGACGGCCTTCGGCCAGCTCGCCGCCGCTTATCACTGGACGAGCGATGCGCTCGCAGGGGCCGCGCTCGGCATCGCAGTGGGCACGATGTTTGTCGAGGCTTGGCAACGCTGGACCACTCGGCACGGGGTTGCGGTGTAGATGGATTGGCGGGCATGCCGTAGCGGCGCACCGCACGATTGCACTACACTTGAACCTGCTGCGCGCATCGCTCCCCATTGGAGAACGAGCGCGCTGTCTGCGCCGCCTCTTGCCCCTCAGTTTCGACGGAGCCTGTGATGACGACGTCCCTGATTCTCAATGTGATTGGCCCGGATCGTCCGGGTCTGGTCAACGCGATCGCCGATCGCGCGAGCGCCGCCGGCGCCAACTGGCTGGAGAGCCGTCTGGCCAATCTGGCCGGCCAGTTCGCCGGCATCATCCACCTGCAAGTCCCCGACGAACACGCCGACGCGCTCACGCAAGCCCTGCAGGCGATGGAAACCCAGGGCCTGCGCATCGCCGTCACGCGCGCCCAGAGCGCCGCCGCCGACCCGGCCGCACGCGCGCTTCAGCTCGATCTCGTCGGGCAGGATCATCCGGGGATCGTCAGGGAAATCTCACACGTGCTCTTCTCGCGCGGCATCAGCATCGATGAACTCGCCACGGAATGCGTCGAAGGATCGATGTCGGGCGGCACGCTGTTTCGCGCGACTGCCCGCCTGCACGTTCCCGCGAGCGTCAGCACGGAATCGCTGCGCGAGACGCTCGAAAGTCTGGCCGACGACCTGATGGTCGATGTCGAACTCGATTCGCCTTCCGGTGCGTGAGCGCGCACCGATGAAGCGGGTCTTCCTGTTCTTCCTCGGGGCGGCCGTCGTCGTCGCCCTGCTCTCGCTGCTGCCCCTGCCGTTCGAGCGCCAGACCCACATCGTGAGCACGGTCACGGTGCAGGCGCCGCCGCAGGCCGTCTACGACTACGTGACCACGCCGGCCAATTGGCCGAAATGGCATCCGGCGTCGCTCGCCGTGCAGGGCGCGACCGATCACTCGCTCGTCGTGGGGGAAAAAGTCGCCGAAGAGTTTCGCCTCGCGGGACGTCACGGCATCATTCACTGGAAGGTCGTCGAGGCGAAGCCGCCGCTCGAATGGCGCCTCGAGGGCGAGATGAACCGACGTCCGTCGGGAGAAGTCCGCTACACGCTCACGCCCGACGGCACGGGTACGCGCTTCGAGCGCGACGTCGTCTATCGCACGCCGAATCTTCTGTTATTGATGCTCGATCCGATCTTCATCGGCCCGCGCATGCGCGCGGAGTCGGCGCAGGGCGCGAAGCAACTCGAACAAATCTTCGCGACCGCGACGGCCGACACCCCCGCGCCGGCGTCGATGTCGTCGGTCGCCACAAGTTCCGCGCAGGCCCACTAGCGGTAGGTGTCGTGATGGCTCGGGGTGGCGTCGTGGTGTCGTAGCGTGCCAGTGGCGTGGTGGCGCGGCGCCGAGGCGTCTCGGTGTCGCCTCGCAGCGCCCAGCCTACTCGTTGAACGTGGCCGCCATCGCCTCGGCCGCCGCCTGAAGTTCCGGCAGAAACGTCATGAGCGCGTCAAGCGTGCGGCGCTGCGCGCTCGCCTGCACCGCGATGGCCGCGCACGCGCGATTGCGGTCGAGCATCACGGGCACGGCCACGGCGATCATGCCCGGCACATGCTCTTCGTTGTTGGTGCCGACCCGGCGCTTGCGCGTCTCGCTCAACTCCTCGCGCAAGTCCTCGAGATCGGTGATGGTGTTCTCCGCACGCGGTCGCAGCGGCAGATGCGCGATCAACTTCTCGCGGCGCGCGCGAGGCAGGAACGCCAGCAGCAGCTTGCCGCTCGCCGTGCAATGCAACGGCACACGCGAGCCCGGCGCGAGCTTGAGCTGACGCGACCAATCCGTCTCGACTCGGTCGAGGTAGACCAGGTCGTCGCCCGAGAGCATCGACAGATTGCACGTCTCACCCAGCTTGTCGACCAGTTGCTGAAGAATCGCATGGCGCGCAGCCGCAGGGCCGACGTGCATCAACGCATTGACGGCCATCGCGCGCACCCGCGACGACGGCTCGTAATGCCGACTGCCGGCTTCGCGCGACACGAGAAACGCCGCTTCGAGCTGCTTGAGAATGCGATGCACCGTCTGCTTGGGCAGACCGATGGCGGCGACAATTTCCGCCAAGGTCATTGGCGTGCCTGACGCACTGAGAATTTCGAGAATGCGAAATGCGCGGACGGCCGCGGCGTTCGACTGATTGCTCATGTCGGTACTGGGGTCTCGGGGTCGAGTTGTGTTCTGAATCGTTATCGCTCGCGGCGGTCTCCCTGCTGCTCAACGTCGACACGCCACCGCCCCAGCCCGCTCCCAAGCTGCCACGCCGCCATGCCGTCGCACCGCGACGTCCCGTTTTCCGCATTCTAGTGCCAATCGGCCTTCGTTGACGATTGGAGACAAACCCGGAGATATGCCAAATACCGGATATCGACTGCCGACTGCCGACCGCCCACCGACGGCAGGCGACGACCCAGCCTGCCGCCGGTCGTCCACCGTCGCCCCGCTCGCTACCGGCATGCCAGGGTCGCGACCGCGGCGGCGACCCCCGACGGTGCCGCTCAGGCCTTGCCCGACAACACGCGCAACCGATGAATCAGGCTCGAGGTGTC